>DAORRV010000111.1:0-6238 GCA_035443185.1 Ignavibacteria bacterium
TCTTCCTTCTTTTCCAATGATCCTGCCTTTTAATTCATCTGAATTTATCTGTAAAACACTAACTGTAGTTTCCACAGAATGATCAGAAGCAGTTCGCTGAATTGATTGAATTATAATATTTTTTGAAATTCTGTTTGATTCTAACTTCGTTTCTTCTCTAATCTCCTGAATTTTTTGAGCGGCTTCAATTTTTGCATCATTGATAAGTTTTTCAAATAAAACTTTTCTTGCTTCTTCTTCAGAAAATCCTGAGATCCGCTGAAGTTTATTTCTTTGCTCTTCAAGTATTTCAGAATTCATTAAAATTAATTTCTCTGACTCAGAGATCTTATTTTCAGCTTCTTTGGTTTTGGAATCACTTAATTCGACAGATTTATTTAGTTTGATTTCTAACTTGGAAAGTTCAGATTTAACAGTTTCGAGATTATCTTTTTCAATCTTAATTCTTTTCTCATCGACTACCAGATCTTTTTCTCGATCTTTTACCTCTTCCTCATGTTGTTGTTTCTTTTTTAGAAATTCATCTTTGACTTCAAGAAGCTTTTCTTTCTTTAATGTCTGAGATGCTTTTTCAGCATCTGAAAGAATTTCTTTCGAACGTTTTTCAGCAATTTCTATCTTGTCTTTTGATTTTGACTCTGCATCTGATAATATTTTTTTCGCTACGTTATCTGCGCCTTCAATCTTTGTTTTATTTGATCTTGAGTTTATATACCAGCCGAGGAAAAAGGTTAACAGGCATAAAGCTACAAGAATTGGTAATAATATGTATAATTCTAGATCCATAATTTATTTTATATCCTCCATAATAACTGTGTGTTTTTTTAATTAAATATATTTTTATAGTTTGTATCATTTTAAATTTGATATAATTTTTTATTCTAAAATGAATAAAAAAAACCGCTGCAGACTGGATAATAGCGCAAAGGGTATAAAAAAACCTTTCCTATCATACGGTGGGTGGTGCCAGAATGTCTTTTGCTTCCACTGATCGCTATTGATTCTTTTCAGAATCAGCGAATCCGCTAATGCGGCTGAGGCCTGTAATTGACATTTTCCGAGCGTGCCTCCCGAATAGTTAAACCTGTTGGTTTTTTATAATGTTTGACTAATAAGTCTGAGCGGTTAATTAAAACCTAAATTTTATATAAAGAACGGTATTTTCAATTTCACAAATTATCATCGATCATATCTGAAATTGAATTTGATTTTGAGATCAATTCATCCAGAAGATCTGAATAATCTTTTTCAAGGTCGAGCTTAATGTCCTTTTCCTTGAAATATTCCTCGGCTATGTTTAATGCTGAAACTACTGCTATAGTTTCCTCCGATTGATTTGGTGATTCACTGTTAAGACGATTCATGATCCCGTCCACGAAATCAGAAATTCTTTCTACCTTCTCAGTACTATCACCCTGCAGATTATATTCATTATTGAATATCTTAACTCGAATTTCTTTTTGGCTCATATCTCAATAATGATTAATAATTAGTGAACTTGAAAATTGTAAAGTCAAACATTTTAGTTGTCTCTGTATTCTCCATCGTTATCATATTGATCTAAATGCGTGTCTATTCTTGTTATAAGATCTTGTATTCTTGTTTTTGCATAATCTTTATCTTTCATTGGAATTTTATTATCACCTGAATTCAATACTACATTTTTCAGATCAGAATTTTCTTTGTCTCTGTTTATTATTTCAGTATTGAGCTTTGTATGTTGTAATTTTAATTCTGAAATTTTTAAGTTCAGGTTCTTTAAATTTTCCTTTAGTAAATTATTCTCATTTTTCAGGTCTTTGTATTTAGAAATTAATGATTTGATCTTTGAAAAAAGGTCATCAAGAGATACTCTCAACACATTTTTCTGATCTTTAAAAAAATCCTTAGTGGTTTCCTGATTGTTAAGATTCATTTTTTTTAATTAAGACCTGATTTCAGCATTTAACTTCTTCTTTAGGTCTGCTATTATTTTATCCATTGTAAATGAAATTTCCTTATCGGTTAATGTCTTTTCTTCAGAGGAAAATTCCATGCTGAATGCCAGACTCTTATAACCTTTTTCTATCTTATCCCCTGTATAAATATCAAATAATTCCAGTTTCTCAAGTAAACCTTTACCGCTGTGAAGTATCTGACCGCTGACTTCTTTAAATGGCGTTTCACTTTTAACTATAACTGCCAGATCTCTTTTGACTTTTGGAAATTTTGAGATCTCCTTATATAAAATAGTTCTGAATGAATACTCTAAAATTTTGTTAAGACAAAATTCAGCAATATAAACTTCAGAATCAATCTCAAATTCTTTCTTAAGTTTGCTATCTGCTTTATAAATAAAACCGATGTTATTTTTATTTAAACTTATATCTATCCTGTTACGGCTTATATCATTGTCATAATAGTAAAATAATCCAAGTTTATCAAGATTTAATTTAGACAAGAACATTTCCGCTTCACCTTTCATATCAAAAATATCAAAATCCTTATCCCCACCAAATAATACAGATTCATCATTCTTTCCTGATATTGCAAGTATCAGTTTTTGCTCTTCAGTAAATTTACTTTCCGAATGGGCAAATACATTTCCCGCCTCAAACAATTTAAGAGAAATACTCTTTCCGTTATTATTGAAATTATTTCTGATCACACCAAGCATACCCGGCAGTAATCCTGACCTGAGAGTATTCATTTCCGCTGATACAGAATTTTCAAGTCTGATTGGTTTATCAGTACTTTTTGAAATAGAAATTTCCTTACCTTCAGAAAGGGGAGATGTCAATATCTGATTAAATCCTCTTCCTTCAAAATATTCTGAGATGAATTTCATTAATCTGTAACTTTTTTCATCAATAAGTGAGGAATTTTCTGTATTCACATTGAAATTATGTTTAGCAGGAATATTATCATAACCATATAATCTTGCAATTTCTTCAATAAGATCAGCTTCTCTTGAAATATCTTCCCTTCTGAATTCAGGTATTTTGAAATTTAACTTACCTTCAGACTCAACTGAAAAGTTTATTTCGATTTTTTCTAAAAGATTAATTATATCATCTTTTTTTAATTCAATACCAATTAATTCATTTGCTTTGGATATTCTTACACCCGTTTCGATTTGTGAAAATTTTTCAGGAAACACATCATATAGACCTTTGGAAATTTCTCCGCCTGCAATTTCAGAAATGAGTTTAGAAGCTCTCTGACTTGCGTACTTTACAATTTCAATATCCACACCGCGCTCAAATCTTTGTGAAGCATCGGTCTGAAGTCCGAGACGTTTGGAATTTTTTCTGATACTGACAGGATCAAAATATGCAGATTCGAGAAAAATGTTTTTAGTGGAGTCAGTAATTTCAGAATATTCACCACCCATTACGCCGGCAATTCCTGAATAACCTTCACCATCACAGATCATCAGCGATTCGCTGTTAAGTTTTCTTTCTTTTGAATCAAGTGTTGTGAATTTGTCGCCGTCTACAGCTGTTTTGACAATTATCTTTTTACCGCGTATCTTATCATAATCAAAAGCATGAAGCGGCTGACCCGTTTCCATCATTACAAAATTAGTTATATCTACAATATTATTTCTCGGTCTCAGTCCGATCGAGATAAGCCTTTTCTTCAGCCATTCTGGTGATTCGCCGATCTTTACATTTTTAATGACCCTACCTGTGAATCTTTTGCAAAGATCAGTATTTTCAATTGAAATATTTATCAATTCATTTGTGTCTTCACCATTTTCATAAAATTCAATATTGGGAAGTTCAATTTTTTTATTAAATATAGCGGCAATCTCACGGGCAACTCCAAAGTGTGAAAACAGATCGCCTCTGTTTGGAGTGATTCCTATATCAAACACGACATCGTTCAGATTCATAATATCAGCAAATGGAGTTCCATTTTTTACTTCAGTCTGTAAAACCAAAATTCCGTCATGATCATCAGACAGATTCAGCTCTTTACCCGAGCAGATCATTCCTTCAGAAACTTCCCCGCGTATCTTTGATTTTTTGATCTCAAATTCTCCGTTAGGGATTACTGCACCTACCTTTGCAACACATACTTTCTGACCTTTATCGACATTTGGAGCTCCGCATACGATATTGACAATTCCATCACCTGTATCCACTTTACATAAAGAAAGCTTATCGGCATTTGGATGTTTCTGCTTATCAAGGACTTCTCCGACTACAAAGTTATTAAATCTGCTGCCCTCATCTTCGACTGATTCAATGTCCAGACCGGTTGCGATCATTTTATTGGTTAGTGAATTCAAGGATTCGAATTCCAGACCGGGGATGTAATCTTTTATCCAGTTTAAACTAATTTTCATAGTTAGCAATATACTTATTCAATTTTCAATGTTCAATTTACAATGTACAATTCAAATCATTAAAATTTCATAGATCAATGTTTTTTTTAAATAAAATAAAACAACCATTTCAAAATTCAATCAGTTTGCACAAAAAAAAAGCCCGGTTATTATGACCGGGCTATTATTAAATATTGAATTTTTTATTGGTTTAGAACTAATTTTCCTTTTTCGGTTCTTTTTTGAAATTTTCCACTGGTTTATCTTCGCTCCTTTTATATTCTCTGGATGAGCCGTCATTTCCGGCATTGTAGGTTTTTGGAGCGTTGTATTCAGTTGTATTGTAAGATTTTCTGGAACTGTTTTTCTTTTTGGAACTGTATTTCTTCTTACAGCCCTTTTTCTTTTTAGAATATTTCTTTCCGGATTTCTTTTTCTTTTTAGAATATTTCTTTCCGGATTTCTTGTTCTTTTTGGAAATTTTCTTTTTTGAAGATTTTTTCTTTTTACCTGAAGAACTTTTCTTTTTCTTTGAAGATTTCTTTTTTGTTTTCTTTTTTGTTTTACTTTGATTCAGATCCTCAACTTTAGTCTTGGATTTAGCATTTAACTCTGAAAAATCACTAATAGCTCCGAAAAAAGTAAAAACAAATAAAAAAGACAATATTAATAATGATCTTTTTGACATGTTTTTCTCCTTGTTTAATTTATGTCAGAATCAAACTACCTCAATAATGTTAAAAGTTCAATACAATTTTTAACTTTTTTAAATAAATGCCAATTCATATTTTACTTTAAATAAAAATGAATAACTCTAATAATAATAAGACAGTAGTAATTGCAATGAGCGGCGGAGTTGACTCTTCTGTAGCTGCAGCATTACTTAAAAAAGATGGATATAATCTGATCGGAATTACAATGAAAACCTGGGGCTATGATGACTTTCCCGAAAAGGATTCCGGATGCTGCTCACTGGAAACAATATACAGTGCAAGAAATGTAGCACAAAATCTCGGATTTAGTCACTATACTTTGGATTTTACTGAAAAATTCAATGAGATTGTAATTGAAAATTTCATTTCAGAATATCTGAAAGGTAATACTCCAAACCCGTGTGTACTTTGTAATAAGTCTATCAAGTGGGGTGCATTACTCGAAAAAGCTGAATCTCTTGGAGCGGATTATCTGGCGACCGGACATTATGCAAAGATCGGTGTTAATGAAAATAATAAAAGATATTTTGTCTCGACCGCTGAGGATAAAAAAAAGGATCAGTCTTATGCATTATGGCGTGTATCTCAATATGCTTTGAGTAAAACTCTGTTTCCCCTTGGGGAATATAATAAATCCGAGATCCGTTCGCTTGCACATGAAATGAATCTCAAACCTGCCGATACTCCCGATTCACAGGAGATATGTTTTGTCCCAAATGACAATTACAAAGATCTGATTCAGATCAGACTGCCCGGACTGAATGAAAAACTAGATGGCGGGGATATTATTTATAAGGATAAAAAAGTCGGGACGCATAAAGGTTACCCATATTTTACAATTGGGCAAAGAAGGGGAGTTAATGTTGCATTGGGAAAAAAGGTCTATGTATCAAAGATCGATGCTGAGAATAATCAGGTGTTTATAGATGATGAGGAAAGTCTTTATAATTCTGAATTTACTGTAAAAGAAATTAATCTGATGATGACCGATAAAATTGAAAAGCCGATGAAATCCAGAGTAAAGATCAGATATAATGATGTTGGTAAATATGCTGTACTTGATCAAATTTCTGATACTGAGATCAAAGTCATTTTTGAGGAACCTCAGAAAGCTATTACGCCCGGTCAGTCAGCAGTTTTTTATGATGGTGAAAATGTTTTCGGTGGCGGTATTATTAATAAAATATTACAGTAAAATATTAAATATTAAATA
>DAORRV010000111.1:6338-8776 GCA_035443185.1 Ignavibacteria bacterium
AAATATTAAATATTAAATAATGCATTTTTAATGGATCTATATAAAGAGCTTTTAAGAAAGAGCAAAAATAACCGTAAGACCATTATCTTCCCTGAATCTAATGATGAAAGAGTCATATCTGCTGTTAAAAAAATTTTAAAGGTAAAATGTGCTAAAGTAATTCTTATAGAAACGGGTGAAAATATTTTAAAGAAAATTCCTGACAATAAGGATCTGCTTATAATTGACAAAGAATTTAGTTCTCAGTTTGTAAAAGATTATCATAAAATAAAACTGATAAGAAAGCCTGAACAAAATATTGAACAGTCTGAATCTGAACTTCAAGACCCGCTGACATTTAGCTGTATGCTTTTGAAAAATGGATATGCTGACGGAATAATCGCAGGAAGTGTTTACAGTACTTCGGATGTTTTAAGAAATTCAATATCTATAATTGGAGTATCAAAAAATAATAAAACAGTATCTTCATTTTTTTTATTTACTTTTCCAGCTAAGCACAAATTTAATGAAAAAATTTTTACATATGCTGATTGCGGAGTAGTGCCAAATCCTAACATCGAGCAATTGTCTGATATTGCAGTATCAACTGCTGATAATTTTAAAAAGCTTACCGGTATAAAACCCAAAGTCGCATTTCTTTCATTTTCAACTAAAGGCAGCGCTAAAAGTGATTCGACAGAAAAAGTAATTAAAGCAGTTGAGCTTACAAGTAAAAGGTCACCGACTTTAATAGTTGACGGTGAATTACAATTCGACTCGGCATTTGTTCCGGAGGTAGCAAAAAGAAAAAATCCGAAAGGTAAGATCAAAGGTGATGCTAATGTATTTATATTCCCTGATCTGAATTCAGGAAACATTGCTTATAAAATAACAGAAAGAATAGGAGGAGCAATTGCAACCGGTCCAATTATTCAGGGACTTGCAAAACCTGTGATGGACCTGTCCCGTGGATGCAGTGCTGAGGATATTTTCAATATGAGTTTAATAATTTCAAATATAAATTAATTTTTAATAAAATGAAGAAGACCTTTCATGAGCTTTGTGAAATAATCAAAAAGAATATTACCGAATGTACAGTAAAAGATGTAAAGGAAATGAAAAAAAATAATGAAGATCATATACTGATCGACATTCGGGAAGATAATGAATTTGAAAAAGGAAGGATAAAAGGAGCAGTACATTTAGGGAAAGGAATTATCGAAAGAGACATTCATCTTTTTGTAAATGATCATGATAAGAAGATTGTACTTTACTGCGGTGGTGGATATCGTTCTGCTATAGCGGCAGAGTCGCTGCAAAAAATGGGTTATACAAATGTACATTCAATGGACGGAGGCTGGAAAGGCTGGAATGCTGAAGAAGGAGAAGTTGAGTTACCTTAGTAAAGAAGAATTTATTGAAAATTTATTAAGCTGAATACAAAACATTACCGCTCGTTTCCAAACTCTGTTTGGAATTGCAGTTATCAGGCGAAATTCAGTTTCACAAATACTCTTTATGAAGAAATCTAAATAAGTATTCTCTAAGAAATTTCAGTTATATGTTCTAGATCCTTTTATCAGTCCTGTTAAGAAAATCACGAATAAGTTTATCATCAGTAGTTGTCAGCTCCTTTGGTGTTCCGATAAAATAAATCCTTCCTTCATGCATCATAGCTACTACATCTGCAATATCATAAACACTAAAAATATCGTGCGTGACAACTATAGAAGTAACTTTAAGTTTTTTTGAAAGGTCCTGTATGAGGTCATCTATCTGATCACTCATGACGGGATCCAGTCCGGTTGTAGGTTCATCATAAAGAATATACTCAGGATTAGTAGCAAGAGATCTTGCAAGAGAAACTCTTTTCTTCATTCCTCCGGAAAGATCTGCCGGTTTCATATTCTGTGTCCCGGGAAGACCGACAAGTTCAAGTTTTTCAACAACTACATCAGCAATTTCAGATTTTGTCATGCTTGTATTTTCCTTTAATGCGAGACCTATATTTTCCTCCACATCCATAGAGTCAAAAAGAGCAGCTCCCTGAAAAAGAAATCCGAATCTTTTTCGAATTTCGTATAATTCCTTCTGATCCATTTTTGCAATATCATTTCCTTCTATCAATACTTCACCTTCATCAGGTTTCAGAAGTCCGATGATGTGTTTAAGTAAAACAGATTTACCGCATCCGCTTCTTCCTATAATAACAAGTGTAATACCGTCTTCAATGGTAAGGTTTACTCCGCGTAAAACTTCTTTATTGCCGAAGCTTTTTTTCAGATTTTTTATTTCTATCATTATTTATTAGTATGTAAAAAAGAATTGTAAATTAAGACTATTCATATATATATGAAACTGAATAAAATTACTTATTTGTAAATAAAGTATTATGCCTTGTAAATTAAATTACACGACACAAAATCCCGAACTTTCCCCAAACCAAAAAAATAATTTCA
>DAORRV010000112.1:0-3703 GCA_035443185.1 Ignavibacteria bacterium
AAAAGCCAACCATTTTGATCGTCTGTAAACTTTAATAAATTATCTAAATTTCCATAGCAGATACTATCCCAGACATTCTGCCAGTTTGATCCGCCATTTGTTGTTTTTATTATTCCAAACGTACCTGTGATCCATCCTGTATTTTCATTTTGAAAAATACTTGAATAGAATGTATGTGTCATTCCCTTTCGCTGATTTGACCAGTTCATTCCTTCATTTGTGCTGTTTATAATTATGCCTGAATTTCCAACAGCATTCCCATTATTGTTGCCTGAAAAATAAATTGAGCTAAGGTTCTCATTCACATTGCTGATTAATGAATTCCAGGAATAGCCGTAATCTGTGGTCTTACGAATTGATCCATACTTTCCTGACACATATCCTGTAAATGAATTTACCATGCTTATTGAGTTGAAAACAGTATCATTGCTGTTAAACAGTGTGTAATAACTTACTCCTCCGTTAGTAGTTTTTCTTACGTAGCCTGAAGAAAATCCACCTACTATCATTCCTTCATTGTAATCTTTAAATGTTAATTCATTCCCTCTTATTAAATATGATTGCTGTATCCAGTTTACTCCTGCATTAGTAGTCTTGTAAGCAAACCAGTCACCACCGGTAATTCCGGTATTCTTATCCCAAAAAAATATTTTATCAAAAAACTCACTCTCCGGTCCGGTAAAAGTTAAATTCCAGTATATACCTCCATCAGTAGTTTTATAAATATAACTCTTTCTTATATCAGCTCTATAACCACAGATATATCCCGTTACTTCATCTGTGAAAAAAAATTTTTTAAGACTAGGATTTTCCGCCAACAGACTGAAAGACCAGTTAACTCCGCCGTTTGTCGTCAATACTACAACGCCATATTCACCTAATGCCAATACCTTTTGTTCAGATAAAATGAATACGCTGTTTAGATTTTCATACACAGTACTGTTTTGAATATTCCAGTTAATTCCTCCATCGGTACTTTTTAAAATTGTACCTTTTTTTCCGACAGCCCATCCGGTATTATCATCAAAAAATTTTACGGAAGTCAGATCATTTCCCTGCGGTAATGGATTTTGCCAAACCCAGCTTGTTTGTCCATAAGATATATCTGAAATGAAAAACCAGATGAACAAAATAATAATATTCTTGATATATTTCATAACAATTTTAATTTTATTTCAATAAGATCATTCTTTTCGTCTCGACAAACTCACCCGCCTCCAGTTTATAAAAATAAACCCCGCTTGGTAAACCTTCTGCTTTAAAGTTCACTTCATAACTCCCCGCACTTTGCTTTTCATTAACTAAAGCTGCAACCTGTTTTCCAATGTTATCAAAGACGTTCAGTCTCACATTTGATGACATACCTTTGACATCTGAGGGAATTGAATATCGAATGACGGTAACAGGATTGAAAGGATTAGGAAAATTCTGAGACAATGAAAAACTTTCAGGAAGTGATGTTTCCACGGATTCAACATTAACAAGCAGACCTTCCCAAACTTTATAAACTCTTTTGTCAGTCGCAACTATTATTGTATCTCCTGAACCTGCATCCTTTGAAATACCTATGACTTTTTTTGAAGGCGTGAAAGAATTGTTATAAGGTGAAAAAGTTAAGCCGGCATTTACTGATTTCCAGACTCCGCTGTTATCAGAACCGGCATACCAGATCGTGTGATCCTCAGGGTCTATTTCAATACAGGTAATATTAAATGGATTTGAAAGCGGCAGCCAGTTATTTGTTATTCCTCCATTGTTACAATAAATTTTATTGTCATAGGATACTGCGTGTATCCACAAGTCACCTTCATCAAACACGATCATCTTAAACGGTGGCAGATCAGTACGCACCTGAAAATCATACCCGCCGGTCGTGCTGTATGCAAGATGATCATAGGTAGAAGTGAAGACAACATTATCATTCCAGGTCATGGATTTTAGAAATCCAAATCCCGGACCGACATTAGGACTTATTGGTTTCATTCCCTGCAATGTATCGGTTACAAACCAGTTCAGTCCCCCGTCAGTACTTTTAAAAATTCTTGGCTGTTCATAATACACGTTGTTGAAATAATTATGAGCCATATACATTACCTGTGAGTTTGTTTTGGAAATGTCAAATCCTCTGCATTGCTGGATTGTGTCTGTTCCTTTGAAAGGAAGTTCTGCTGATGTCATACCGCCGTTCATCGAAATTTTTGTATAGTCTCCCGATGACAAAGGCGAGGTGCATTCAAAAAGTCCGTTGAAAAGAACTACGTTCGGATCGGTCTTTGCAACAGCAAGATAATCAACTGGATAACATTCATTTTGAGCGGCGCAGCAAAGAGAGTTCAGAAATTCCGCGTTGCCCCAACTAAGCCTGTCATTATTCAGAACTAAAAAATTTCCGCCGGATATTTGGGAGTTGTTTTGAACTGTCCCCTGCTGAAGATAAACTAATTTTTGATTTGTTCCTTCAATATCGAAGGTATGGAAAGATCTTATTCCGAAATGTGTAGAATCAAACAAAATACTTGATCCCTGCTGAGCAAAACTCATGGAAGTAACAAGCAAGGAAATCAGTAAGTACATTTTTTTCATAATAAATGAATTAATAATTAATGAAAATTTTAAACTATTCTGAAATGCATTTACCGAATTTACACGAATTATTTTTTAATTTAAATCAGTTAATTTATTAAAATAATATTTCAATAAGATCACCCGCTTCCAGTCTGTAATAATAAACCCCGTCCGGTAAACTTTCTCTATAAAAATAAACATTATAGTTACCCGCGTACTTCTTTTCATTTATCAAGGTAATGATGTCCTTTCCAAGATCATCATATACTTTCAGATAAGTAATTTGTAATTTGAAATTTTTCCCCAAACGTCTTTCTCCATCAGATAAATAAAATTTCTGTGCACTTCTTCTCCAAAATATCTCATGTCAATTTCATCAACCTTCACTGCGCCGGTTTTTATTATTGCCTTCTGCGAACGAATATTATCTTTACCTATATGAAAATAAACTTTATCGACAAATTCAAATGCATGATCGAGCATAAGTTTTTTCATCTTTGGATTAAATGATTTTCCCCAGCAATCTCTTGAAATAAATGTATATCCCACTGACACTGAATTTTCCTCCTTATTATAGTCATAGTATCTCGAACTCCCGATCACCTTCATGGTCTTTTTATCTTTCACAATAAAAGCACCTCCTGACTCCATCGCCCCTTTAAAAAAATTTCTGAATACTTCTTCTTTATATCTGTCCTTATTCGGATGTTGTTCCCACAGCAGCGGATCAGCAGCGGCTTTAAATAATTCATCAAAATCATTTTCCTTCAGAGGAAGCATTTCGATCAGATCATCAAAAAGATATGGCTGCAGATCAAAGTTTTTACTTTCAATATTTTCGTTCATATAAATTTAGATTAAAGAATAAAATTAATTTATATAAATTTAATTTTTTTTAAACCTGAGTTCACTGTAAAAAAATAGTAAGAATTTTTACGGGCAGAGTCTATAGTATTAATGGAATTGAGCTGTGCAACTTCGTTCCGCCAACCCCTCTCGGCCTCCCCTCCTTTGAAAAGCAAGGAGGGGGAGAAAAGCAATAAATTTTACATTCTGAAGTTCAAGCTCCTCCCCTTTTTTTTTAAGGGGAGGCTGGGAGGGGTTTGATAATAGCGACGATACTTCGCCTTAAACTTAA
>DAORRV010000112.1:3803-8761 GCA_035443185.1 Ignavibacteria bacterium
GGGGAGGCTGGGAGGGGTTTGATGATAGCGACGATACTTCGCCTTAAACTTAATGTCATTGCTCGGCTCTCTCCTTTGAAAAGCAATGAAGGGGGAAAAGCAATAAATTTTACATTCTGAAGTTCAAGCTCCTCCCTTTTTTTCAAAGGGGAGGCTGGGAGGGGTTTGCTCAGTATTTGAATAACTGAATTTATGACAAATTAAATAGTATGTATATTATCAAAATTTATTTTAAAATTTATTGACAAATAAACCTACATACAAAGACGCCTTAAAATTCTGGATTAAACTCGGCTTCATCAGCTTCGGTGGACCCTCTGGTCAGATCGCAATTATGCACGAATATCTTGTCGATAAAAAAAAGTGGATTAGTGAAAGTAAATTTCTGAATGCGCTGAACTACTGCATGCTTTTACCCGGACCTGAAGCACAGCAGCTTGCAGCTTACATCGGCTGGCTTCTTCACGGAATCAAAGGCGGACTTACTGCAGGGATCTTGTTCATACTTCCTTCAATGTTCATACTTCTCGGACTCAGCATTACTTATGTTTCCTATGGTGAAATTCCGTGGGTCTATTCATTATTCAGCGGACTTAAACCGGCTGTAGTCGCCATTGTAATAATTGCATTGATAAAAATCGGATCGAAATCTCTTGTCTCCCCGCTTCATTATATTGTCGCTGTTTCTGCTTTTGTCTGTATCTATTTTTTAAATATTTCCTTCCCGCTGATTATCCTTGGATCAATTTTACTTGCACTTTTATCTTCAAAAATTTTTCCGGAAATGCTGAAAGCAAATTCTGAAAACCTTAATACTTATACAGATAAATTAAATGAAGATGAATATTATCTGAATAATAATTCTGTTATAAAAGGAATAGAATTTAACTCATCAAAATTTCTTAAATTAACATTTACATTTTTAATCTTATGGATACTTCCTTTTATAATAATTTATACCTATTCAAATAATTTTGAATTCTGGAAAACTCTCTATCTGTTTTTTACTAAAACTGCTTTTGTAACATTCGGTGGAGCGTATGCAGTGCTGCCTTATGTGGCTCAGTTCAGTGTGGAGAATTTAAAATGGCTGACCGATCTTCAGATGATAGACGGACTTGCACTCGGAGAGACAACACCGGGACCGCTTGTGATGGTTCTTGCATTTGTCGGATTTATGGCGGGTTATAATCATTTTGACAGTTCTTTATTAATGGGATCACTTGGACTCACCGCAACTGTTTACTTTACTTTTCTGCCGTGCTTTTATTTTATTTTTGCCGGGGCACCATTAATAGAAAGGACACAAAAAAATAATAAATTAAAAACTTCACTGAGCATAGTAACTGCAGCAGTAGTAGGTATAATTCTAAATCTGACAATCTATTTTGGGAAAGCTGTGATTTTCCCAAATGGAATTTCAGTTCAAAGCATTGACATTCCGTCATTTATCTGGATCCTGATATCTCTGATTGCATTGTACAAATACAAAGTTAATATCATACTGTGGATTGTGATAAGTGCTGTAATTGGATTAGTGTATTATTTATTAGCCGGATGATATTTCAGACAAATCAGATTCAAACTTTGCACAACTATGGAAATTAATTTATGATCAAACTTATTCGTCTGCCCAAACCTGTTTCAAAAATTTTATAATGAGAAGATAGTTGAATATCACATTTACCATTTTAAATTCTTGAGATTTAACTTTTCTTTGTACCAATTTTTATTTGCAAGTTCTTCCTGTTTAAGATTTGCAGCTTTTCTTTCATACTTTAGCATTTCACTAATCACGAAATATTTTGCTTCAGCTTCAGACTTATCTCTTTTATTTCCTAAAAGATTGAGACTATACTGGTGTTCCTGAAAGTTTGACAAATCCTGTGCGAAAAATAATTTGAAATTGAACTCAAACTATCAGCTCACCAATAAGCTGAGACCAATAGTCCGACCGCCGAAAAGATTCTTATTATTTTAATTCCGACAATTTTTCTAAAAGCCATTCTTTATGTCTGAGTCTCAGGATTTGATCAGTATTGATATCGGAAATTAATTCCATAACTTTATTTTTATTATAATTATCTTTGCAAATTAAAAGCTTTTTTAAATAATTAAAAAATTTCAAATATGAGTCTCTTGTTTCTATTCCAATTAAAGTATTTTTCTTAATGAAATGATTTGATGAATCGATAAAATAAAAAAGAGTTTCAGTGTTATTCAGTTCATAATATGCTTTTGCAGAAAGAATTCTTACATGTAGTTTATCGCGAATATCTATGAACTCTACTTTTGACAGATAATCCAGTGAACCTGTAAAATCTTTTTTCGCATAACATATAAAACCCATAGCAAGAGCATTCATGGTTTTCTGATGATTGATTTTAAGCTTTGGTGTATAATTTACAACAAAATTTTCAGCCCAATCTGTCTCACCTAATGAAAGTGCATTCCTTAGGATCTGATGAAAAAGTGCTTTGTTCAAATTACCATTTGAATGAATCCCGATATTTTTTTCAAGCCTGAATTTATTTAATTCAAACAATATCCTCAGATATTTATCTATACCAAGACGCATTTTATGTGCGCAGTAATTTGCGAGAGAAATTATGGTATTACTCTGTTCATTGAGATCAAATAAAAAATAATTTTCGTCAAAAAACTTTTTCATTTCAAAAAAATGAGTCTCATCATTTTCATCCAGAGCGCACATAATTTTATCATAATAAAATTTATACACTTTAGCATATTTATTTTCATTTATTTCGGACGCAGTTACAAGATTATTTAGATTCAGACTTTTGACAAGTTCTATAGCTGCATTTGTTTCCTTTCCGTCATTATACATTATTTTTAAGATCTGCAGATCTGAGACCAGTACAGAAAGTTCCGCGATCATTTTAAGTATCAAAAATTCAGTGCTTCCTACCAGACCTGCAAAACTCAAATCTTGTCTTCCCTGCAGTACATACCAGTATTCTGCTTTGCTGTCTTCCAGCAACAATTTATCCTTATAATATTCAATACTTAATTTTGCAGTACTTAGTATTTTTTCCATAGATTCAATTTCTTTAAGGAGATGTTTGTCCAGGTTTCTTTTTAAAAGTTCATCAGAGATAAGATAGAATCTTTCAGATCTGTTTTGTTTTAGAGAATTATGAATCAGGAATTCCAGTGCAAGTTTTTCCAGTTGAGATACAAAATTCCACATAACCTGTCTGTTAAATTTTTTCCCCTGATATAATTTCTCATAAATGAATTCAGCATTTAAGTTTTCACTTTCAAAGGAAGGATAGAATTTTTTAAGTTCAGTAAAAAAAGGGATGTAATTTCTTCCATTATTAAAAAAGGGAGATGCTATAAATTTTTCAAACAATTTAATTTCATCGCGGGAAAATGATTTTAATGTAAGTATTAGTTTAGTTTGATTCAAACCTTTCTCTTTTTAAATATCAATAATTATACAAAATTAATCAATTTCTGATAATAAGATGCAGTAATAATTAAAAATGTTGATTAGTATCACATTTATCTTTCTTTGATTATATATACCCTTCATGCATATTTTTGTAATGTGCACAAAGTAGTGCACTAACATATAAGATAAAATTATGAAGGATCAAAAAAGTTATTCAGAAATAAAAACATCAAGAGGTTACAGATTAAAGATCTCTACACATGTGCTAATAGAAAAAATACAAAAATTAATTAACAGCAGTAAAGATTCTGTTATCAGTAATTCAGTCAGGTTATATTACGAAAGGTTAAATCAAGATCTTAAAAAATCCGAAGTAAATAAAAAGTTATCAAAAAAAATAAAACTATTAAAAAAATAAACTCAAATCAAAAATGAAAACATTAATCTTTATTATTTTGCTTTTAAGCTGCAGCTCATACTCTCAGACCACTTTAACAAGTGCAATAAACCCGTCTGCCGGGGATGTAGATAATTATAAGATCTGTGATACTGCTAATGTATCTGAAGGTAATGCAGGGTTAAATCAGAACTGGAATTTTTCGGGAATTTCATTTATCGACAGTACTTCAGTTACATTTGTGAATTCAGGATCGACACCATATGGATCACAGTTTCCGGGTTCTAATATTTCTTCTTCAAATGATAATGTAAATTATAATTACATGACTACTTCTGAAACAAATCTTATGATCAATGGCTATGGCGGACCTGATGGAGTAATTATAAACAGTGATGCACAAATGTTTATGCAGTTTCCCTTTACATTTAACAGTTCTTTCACTGATAATTTTTCATCAGATTATACTCTAAGCGGTACTCAGATATTCAGGACCGGAACTACAACTGTCACCGGAGATGCATGGGGTACAATTGTACTTCCGTCAGGTACTTTTACAAATGCATTGAGGGTCAAATATATAATTTTAACAAAAGATTCATCTTTTATTGGAACACCGTTTGTCACATTAATTTCAACGAATTCTTATGTATGGTTTATCCCCGGAAGAAAATTTCCTGTTTTTGAAATAGTTTATTCTACAATTTCCATAAACGGAATAGTTTTCGGAAACAATAAAACAGTAAATTATAATCAGGATCCTGTATCCGGTATTTCAGTTATTTCTTCAGAGATTCCCGAAGATTTCAATCTATCACAAAATTATCCTAATCCATTTAATCCAAAAACAGTTATCAATTACGAACTACAGGTTACTGGAAATGCAAAGCTAAAAGTATTTGATGTATTGGGGAATGAAGTTGCAGAACCTGTTAATGAGAAACAGATTGCCGGAAGTTATTCCGTTGATTTTGACGGAAGCGGTTTTGCGAGCGGCACATATTTTTATTCATTATATATAGACGGGAGATTATTAGCTACGAAGCGGATGATGTTGCTGAAGTGATTTTTCAACCCCACCCTGCCCTTTCGTCATTATTTTTGCTTTTATTTAATTGTAAAAATTTCTTTTGTTTGTACTAT
>DAORRV010000113.1:0-7909 GCA_035443185.1 Ignavibacteria bacterium
GATGAAGAGATCACTGAAAAAGCTCTTGACTGGATGGAAAAACAGGCAAAAGCAGATAAGCCATTTTTCTTATGGTATAATGCAACTGCTATGCATTTCAGAACTCACCTGGCTGATAAAAACAGAGGTAAGACAGGTCAGGATGATTACAGTGACAGAATGTTCACTCATGATGAACAGATCGGAATGGTCCTGGACAAGCTGGATGAACTGGGTATTGCAGATAACACTATCGTAATGTATTCTACAGACAATGGCCCGGAAAATGATACATGGCCTGATGGCGCAAATACACCTTTCCGAAGTCAGAAAGATACAAACTGGGAAGGTGCATGGCGTGTACCGTGCGTAATGAGATGGCCGGGTAAGATCAAGCCGGGAACAGTGCACACACAGATCGGCAGTCATCAGGATATGCTGCCTACTTTACTTGCAGCAGCCGGAGATCCTGATGTAAGTCAGAAACTTCTTTCCGGATATAAGATCGGAGACATGACTTATAAAGTTCATATCGACGGTTTCAATATGATCCCTTATCTTACAGGTGAAGAAAAAGAAAGTCCGAGAAAAAACTTTTTCTATATGAGTGATGACGGAGAAGTCATGGCGATCAGGTTTGGCGACTGGAAATGTCATCTGGCAATTCAGCGCGAAAATCAGATGAGAGTCTGGAGCGAACCGCTGGTAAAGCTGCGTGTACCTTATATGTTCAATCTGCGCCGAGACCCGTTTGAAAGAGCCGAATACAATTCAAATACCTGGCTTGACTGGACAATGAGTCACGCATTCATTATGTATCAGATGCAGGATATTGTTGCGGAACAAATAGGAAGCTTTGCAGCCTATCCTCCACGTCAGAAACCTGCTTCATTTAATCTGGATGCAGTGATGGAACAAGTGTCAGGTAAAAAGTAATAATTGTAAATTTCACAAATAAGAAAAAATTCTCCGGCAGAAATTTTTATCTGCCGGAGATTTTATTTTATATTAAATAATTTAATACTCCTTTTTATATTGTCTGAATGAAACAAACTAAAATGAACAATTCAGATCCTCTTAACATTTCAAAAGTTGTCCGAAACTTTTACGAAAAGTATCCTTACCCGGGACCTGTTGAAAGTCTTGATAAATACCTGGATCAAACAGAAGATAAAAAGAAGAGCCGGGCTGATTTTCATCTTTACTGGCCGCACAAAACTTTTAAAGAAGACATCTCAATTCTTATTGCAGGCTGCGGAACATCTCAGGCGGCAAAGCATGCGGTTAAGTTTCCAATGGCGAAAGTTACAGGAATTGATTTCAGTGAGAACAGTATAAACTCTACATTGAAACTGAAGAAGAAATATAGTTTAAATAATCTGCATGTCCACAGGTTAGAGATCGAAAATATAAAAGAACTCGGTCTCACATTTGACAAAATAATCTGTACAGGTGTACTTCATCACCTCGCCGATCCGGATGCCGGACTCAGTGCTTTGCGAAGTGTGCTCAAACCCGGCGGCGCAATGCAGTTAATGGTTTATGCAGCTTATGGAAGAGCCGGGATTTACATGATGAAAGAGTTTTGCAGAATTGCAGGCATCCGTGCAGATGATAAAGGGATTCGTGATCTGAGTGATATTCTCAGATCTTTGCCTCCCGGTCATCCGCTGGAAAATCTTATCCGCGATGCGCCTGATTTTCTTCATGACGGTTCGATAGCAGATTCACTTCTCAATCCATGCGACCGGGCTTATAATGTTCCTCAGCTTTTTGAACTTGTCAATACTGCTGGAATGAAATTCATCAGATGGATACGGCAGGCGCCGTATAGTTATCACTGCGGGGTATTGTCCCGGATTCACGGGAGATATGATCTCAGCATGCTCACACCTGAAGAACAGTTCACAGCTGCTGAACTTTTCAGAGGTAACATGGTCCGGCACAGCATCATTGCTTACCATTCAGATGATCTCGCCGGAACTGAGCAGATCAATTTTGATAATGAAAATAAACAGTGGTTAAACTTTGTACCTATCCGCGTACCCGAAACAATATGCATCACGGAAAGATTGCCTGCTGATGCAGCAGCAGTACTCATTAACAGAACCCATGCTTACAGGGACCTGATACTTCCGATTAGTGCTGCTGAAAAGAAATTATTTGACGAAATAGACGGCATCAAAAGTATTGGCGGGATCATAAATGGAAATGAGAATACTGGAAACAACAGTTCAATAATGGAGACCGCAGCTAAGTTATTTGAAAAGCTCTGGTGGTTTGATCAGGTTGTATTTGATAAATCACGGTGTTAAAAATTTCAAAACTTGGAACTCAAACTTTACAGTAAAATCTCTTTTAATACAGAGTTGATTTTTCAGTCTAACAGTATATTTCCTTTTTTAAAATACAGGAAATGTTAATATAAACAGGATTAGAGTTTTATTTGTATATGTGAAGAAAAGATATTAAATATTAAAACAAAAATGAAAAATTAATAAAAATAATAAATGAATCAAATAAAACAACCTATCAAATTCCTTACTGATTACAGAGGTTTGCAGTTTTTACTTTTCTCAGTTTTTCTTCTATTATTTGTGATCTTTCCGGTCTCAGGTAATGATCAATTCGGTACAATATTTGCCAATTTATTTTTTGTTACTGTTTTAATTTTCGGATTACTATCAATAGATTTAGCAGCAAAGATCAAAAAGTATCTTTTTGTTTTGGTTTCAGCTGCAATTCTTACAAGTATTTTAGGTGAAATTTATGACAGCCAATACTTAATTCTTATTCTTCTGGTTGTCAGATTAATTTATCTTTGGATACTTGTTACACTGATATTCATAAAAGTTTTTAAAACTGAAGACATTTCCTTTAAATACAGGATCACCGGTTCTATTACCATTTATCTTCTGTTAGGATTTATCTGGGCAAACTTTTATTACATTTTCTATAAACTGAATCCGGGTTCTTTTAAATTCAGCATTCCTCTAAACAATGCTGATAACATTATGTTTAATTTTATTTACTTCAGTTTTGAAACCTTAACTACACTTGGATTAGGAGACATACTTCCTGTTTTACCTGTAATAAAATTACTTGTTATACTGGAAGGACTTACCGGTCCTTTATATCTAGCAATACTCATTGGACGGATGATATCAGTGCAGTCAGCAGCTAAGAAATAAGTGATAATTAATTCAATAGAACAGGTCTCTGTTTATATATTACTGATATTTTAGAGACTAATAAATTTAATCTGATTTTATTAAATTGGCATTAATCTTTCCAAATCTTATATAAATCTAAATCAAAGTATTATGTTAAAAAAATTTTACAAATTTAAAATTGCAGTTTTATTTGTTATTTTTTTATTTCCGTTTGGAAATGCAAACAGTCAGATCAGCTCTGATCCGCTTCCTTCCTGGAACGATTCGAAAGTTAAATCCAACATTATAAATTTTGTAATTTCTGTAACAGACCCGTCAGGTCCTCTCTTTGTAAAACCTCTTGATCGTATCGCTACATTTGATAATGACGGGACGCTTTGGTGCGAGCAGCCTACAATCCAGGTGGAATATACATTTGAAAGAGTAAAGGAAATGTTCCCTGATCATCCTGAATGGAAAGATGAAAAGATATTTTTGGCTGTATTAAATGGAGACAAGGAATATATTGAGCAGGATATCGAAGAAGGAGGAAAAGGTCTGATGAAAGTACTTGCTGCTACGAGCACGAATATGACATTAGATGAATATCAGAGTGAAGTTCTGAATTTTTTTAAAACAGCAGAGCATCCAAAATACAAAGTACCGTTTACAAAAGTTTATTATGTACCTATGATTGAACTTTTAAATTATCTTAGAACTAATGAATTTGAAATTTTTATCTGCTCAGGCGGCGGACTTGATTTTATGAGAGTCATATCTGAAGAGATCTACGGAATCCCTACTCAGAATGTGATCGGCAGTTTTGGTAAATCGAAATTTGAATTTTCTGACGGAATTACAAAAATGGAGAGGTTACCTGAATTAATACTTATCAATGATAAAGAAGGTAAACCCGTCGGCATAGATTATTTCATTGGTAAAAAACCAATTTTTTCTGCAGGGAATGTCCGATCAGGAGGTGATATTGCAATGAGTATTTATTGTCAAACTAATATGCTCCCTTCCATTCAGCTTATAGTAAATCACGACGATCCTGTCAGAGAATTTGAATACAGTGAAAAGGGAAATGAATCCTTAGACGCTGCTGAGAAATATGACTGGAATGTTATAAGTATGAAAAATGACTGGAAGCAGATTTTTGAGTTTGAGAAATAATTCAGAATTAAAGATTTTTTTAGAAAATTAAAACTATATAATGAAAAAAGTAATATTTGTAATAATGTTAGTATCTCTTGCATTCAGTTCCTGCGGTAAAAAAGAAGATACTGAATCTACAACTGAAAGAAAGTCCTCAACAGAAGCAGATGCAACAAAAACCATTGCAAAGGAAGCTTTTATTTACGGTTTTCCAATGGTGCAATTATATGGAATAATTTATTCTTACAATATAGACACAAAAAGTCCTGATTACAAAGGTGAGTTTAATAAGATACATAATATACCGAAAGTATTTACACCTGCCGATAAAGCAATTGTAACTCCAAATTCAGATACACCATATTCATTTTTAACATTGGATCTGAGAGCCGAACCGATTGTGATTACTGTTCCTGAAATTCAAAAGGACCGATACTATTCTATTATGATGCTTGATTTGTACACATACATTTATGGAGTAGCCGGCAGCAGATCGATAGGAAATGAAGCAGGTAAATTTTTAATTGCTGGTCCGGACTGGAAAGGGGAAAAACCTGAAGGCATAAAGGAAGTCTTCAAATGTGAAACTCAGTTTTCTTTTGTAGTTTTCAGGACTCAGCTTTTCAATCCAGCTGATATTAAAAATGTCATAAAGATTCAGGATCAGTACAATTCTGAGCCGTTAAGTACATTTTTAAAAACTACACCTCCCCCTGCTTCACCTGTAATTGACTGGCCGGTATTTGATAAGAAGAAAGCTGAAGGTGAAGGCCAATTTCAGTATATGAATTTTTTAATGCAATATTGTCCGGTTGATCCTTCTGAAGTGAAACTCAGGGAAAATTTTGAAAAGCTAGGTATCGTTCCCGGCAGGACTTTTAATATGGATTCAAAAGTACAACAGGAAATTATTGCAGGGATCAAAGCTGCAGAAGATACTGTGAAGCTGACAACTGAAAAAGATTTAAGAAATAAAGTTTCTTCCGGTGATTTCTTTGGATCAAGGAAAATTCTGGGTGATAATTATTTGAACAGATTTATTGGTGCTGAATTAGGGATTGGAGGATTGATAAAAGAGGAAGCAGAATATTTCCCGATGAAAACCGATGTCGCTGGTCAGCCGCTGAATACCTCTGCCGGCAATTATGAAGTAACATTTAAAGCCGGTGCTTTCCCGCCTGTAAATGCCTTTTGGTCTTTTACAATGTATGACGGAAAGACACAGCTACTGATCGAAAATCCAATTAACAGATATATTATAAATTCACCGATGCTTCCTGAATTAAAGCTGAATGCTGACAGTTCACTTACAATTTATATTCAAAAAGATTCACCTGAAAAAGATAAAGCATCCAACTGGCTTCCAGCGCCAGACGGAGACGCTTATGTAGTATTAAGATGTTACTGGCCAAAAGAAGCAATAATCAATGGTACATGGAAAGCACCGGAAATTGCGAAAGTAAATTAATAAATTTCCGGTCTGTTTTAATTTGATAACGTGCAGTATTTTTAATAATGCTGCACGTTTTTTATGATAAAATGTAATGTAAATATAATGGCAACGATTATTTTTAATATATAAATTTCTAAAGTTTTTATTGAATTACTCCATTCCCAGCGTTTTCTCTTTTTTTGATTCTTCACGGTAAACAAGTTTCAATACTGCAAGTCCCATCGCAAAACCAATTGCAATTACAAGAGATATGACTAAAACCATAGCCGTGTTTGCAGTCAAATCTACTGCAGCTTTACTAAGATCATCGCCGGTTAAGACAGTAACTTTTCTGAGATCATTCAGCATCTGAAACATTGAGACCGATGCCCATTGAGGCAGCACTGCACAGATGAGTACTATCGGCGGAACTTTCTGGCTTCTGATAATTAATCCGGCAATTATTACTATAGTGAATGCCGCTGCAAGTGTAGCCCAGTTAACACTCAGCCCGGTATTCTGCAAAAGATCCCTGGTAAGCACACCTGCAAATCCGCATATAAAAGTCGGGATAATATATTTAAACGGTGTGGAATTCAATATGCACATACTTGTAGCAAAAAATGCCGACCACATTCCAATCATTAAAATATCTGTAACACTCATAATATTTTTCCTTTTTAAGGCTAAAGAAATTTAAAATTTTATAAAAGTATAAGCTGTGACTATTACAAAAGCCAAAATTATAAATAGGAATAATGCATTCAGCATTCTCTGCAGTCCGATAAAAATATATCTCTGTTTAGTAAAATCGACAAATCCGTTTATCATAAGTAATCCGGGTACAAGATAAATAAGGCTGGCTATTAATGTCTGGATCTCAACCTGTCCGTAACCCAAATGAAGAAATATACTTGCAATTCCTGCAGATAATAATCCGCATATAAATGTAATATGACTGTCACGAATATCCCTCGCCTGCAACTGCAGTCTAACTGTCTGACCAATAACTGCAGAAGCAAACACTATCAATACAGACTCTATCGATCCATGATGAAATAAAGAATAAAATGCGGCAGCAAGTCCTGCAACAAGTATAAAAATGAAATGTGAATGAATAGGAGTCGATTCCGAAATTTTCAACAATTCATCATCCACTTCTGAAACTTTTACTTTTCCGTCTCTGACTGCTTCAGACATTTCTATTACTTTTGAAACTAAGATCAGATTAGTTCCGACCGATCCTACCGATTTTAAAATCGTTTTTGTATGACCATCTGAATCATAACTTACAACTAAATTATCTAACCGCCACATGATATCAAATTTGGTAACCTTATCTACACTTACAATATTTCTGAAAGTCCTGTCAGCCATTACAGTCGATCCTCCGAAATGCAGAACTTTTAATGCAGCATTCAGTGCTGACTCTATTGATACACTTAAAACTTCAGAATTTATTTTTTCGTAAGGCGGCATGGATTGATTTGAAAATTAATTAAAGGGTTTCAGGATCAATTATAATTATTCAGTCTGTAAAAAATCTTTCACAATTTAATTTTTAAATATTAAAATTAAAACTTAAAAAAAATTTCGAAAGTCTTATCCACACTTAATATTAGAATTATGCTTTAATATAAATTAATATTGATCTTAAAAATTCTATTAAATTTAAATTAACATTTACAGTTTTAATCACTATTTTAATTTTTTACAATTCCCCAATAAAATATAAAACTTAATTTAAAATAAATCTTGAGTGACGAAATTTTAAAAGACCAGCAGACTTTTGATGCTGAGTTAAAGGTAAGTGACAAACTTGCATATGAAAGAACTATGCTTGCACAGGAAAGAACTCTCATGGCAACAATAAGGACATCAGTTTCCCTTATCAGTTTTGGTTTTACAATTGCAAAATTTTTTCAGGAATTAAGAAAAGGAAATATGATCCCTGAAGGATCTACTTTGTCTTCATCCAATCTTGGACTCTGGCTGATAATTATAGGAACCGCTTACATAATTCTTTCGACTGTTCAGCATGTTTTAATACTGAAATCATTACGCGTTCCGGGAGTTGATAAAAGAATTTCTTTTACTTTTATTTTAGCTGTAGTAATTGCTTTACTTGGTCTGGCATTGATCATATCATTTTACTCAAATATTCTTTCACTGGATCTGCATCATTAAA
>DAORRV010000114.1:0-7545 GCA_035443185.1 Ignavibacteria bacterium
GGAGTCGAACCCCCACGGGTCGCCCCGCTAGATCCTAAGTCTAGTGCGTCTGCCAGTTCCGCCAATCACGCAGTAAAAAAGACAGTTACAAAAATAATTAATAATATTCTGAATTACAATTGATTATTGAGTTTAGGTAAAGTAAAACTTTAAGTATTTGATATCAGGAATTTAATTTCTCAAATTTAATTAAACTAAGAGATTGAATAATCATTCTTACAAAATGAATTCTTCAATTGAGAATAATAATCATATATAAAAAAAGCCGAATGAAATGTCCGGCTTTTTAGAATTTCGAAATAAATTTATTTTATCAGAACCATAGATCTTGTTTGCGAAAAATCAGAAGCAGTGATTCTGTAAAAATATACTCCGCTTGTCAATCCATATTCACTGGAATTAAAAGAAACAGAATACTGTCCCTGACTTAACCTTTCATTAACAATTAATCTTGAAATTTCTTTTCCGGCAGAATTATAAACATATAAAGTTACATCAGATGTTTTTGGAAGTGTGAAATTAATTTTAGTTTCCGGATTAAATGGATTAGGATAATTTTGAGAAAGAACAAAATCACCCGGGATAGCACTGCTTTGTGAAATAATGGAAGAAGGAGTAATATTTACAATAAAATTCTCAGCATAATTCCATATATCGTTTTCAGATGTAGTGTCACCATTTACAGAATTACCATTTGCAAATATTGTATCTATTAAAAATGGTTTATCAGGAGCGATATATTGAAATATAAAAGTAAGTGTATCGTTTACAAAACTCTGCGGAGAAATATGTGTCAGCTCAAATCCGGCATTTGTAAATGGTTCTTCTCTTTTTAAAGTATTATCCAGAGGTGAAGTAATTACCTGTCCGAGACTTGTTGCAATGTCGCAGCCTCCTAATACAGCGGGACCTCCGGAGATCTTTAAATAATAAGTTGCTGTATCATTTACATTAACAGCACTTGGTCCGGAAATATTTACAGACACTTTTAGGTTCGGCTCAAACTGATGACAGACACATCCTACCATCTCTCCGTTCTTTTTTGTAAATCCGACTATTCCATTCTCGAAAGCAGTTATGTTCTGATAAATAGAAAATATAAATGCTGCAACTATTACAAACACTAAAGCCTTATAAATTTTCATTGTAGAATTATTTTAATTTGTAAAGAAAAATTAAGATTAATTAATAGTAATTTCAATTTAGAAATAGAAGTTATTTTGCAAAAAGAATAATTTTTATATTTTTAATTAAAATCTTGTGGATAGAACGAGTTTGACAGAAAATTTTTTTTCTGCAATGGAATTATCAGTTATTATAATAAAGTCACACAAATCATTATAGTTTGAATACCGATTTTTTATTATTTTAATTTAAAAAATTTAATAACTGAATAAAATATTTTTTATTCCCTTAATATTTCTTTAAAAAAATTAAAAGGAAAAATTTTTACTATAGGGAATATTAATTTATTTTTTTATATATTATTGCCATTCAATTCCAAATTAATTTCCCCAAATAAATTTAGAAGCATCCTGGTGTTTTTTTCTGATCAGAAATCAGAAAAAAATCTAAGATAAAAAATAATTGGTTTCTGTAAGCGGAAATTTTATTTTTACCAATTATTGTGTGATTTTTAATTCTGTATATTTCCGGAGTTCAAACCGGAAAATTAGAAGAATCAATATCTCATAATGACTGATTTATAATATATTCTAATAATAAAAAATTAAACCTTATTATAGAATAAAAAATAGTAAAAGAGAAAAGGACTTTATAATAAAAATAAAACTAAAATTATATAATAATTTATATTTATAAATAAATAAAATATCGAATTTTTGATCTTGCTGAATGACGTATAAAATTCAGAGAATCAAATACATTATCATCCTGATAAGACTGAACCGGAGCAAAGTAATCCCCTGCTTTTAACCGGTACAAAGATTTAACCCCAAAGAATATTTTTACAAACTAAAAAGGAGATTTTATGATCTGTATATACAGATGCGCTTTTTTATGCGTTTTAATTATTTTTTGTTGCCCTTTCGAAAGTAAAGCACAGTTAAAACTTTACGAGAATTTTGAAAGCGGAGAATTCCCACCTTCGGGATGGACAGTTGTAAACACTGCCGGAGACGACGGTGAATGGAAATTAAACAACCGTAATACGTATTTAGGAAATGGTTGTGCTGTTTCAAATTTTTCTATCTACAGTTCTAAAAACTATCTCATTTCTAAAAGATTGACACCTGCATCAGGTGATTCACTTATTTTTTATTTTAAGCAAACCTTCTGGAATAATTATAATGATACGTTCAATGTACTTCTTTCCAATACTGATTCTCTCATTCAAAGTATGGGTACAGTACTTCGCATTTTTAATGAAAACATTAATTATCCAAATTATTTAGAGTATGGAAGATATTCTATAAGTCTGAATGCTTTTGCTGGTCAAACTGTATGGATCGCATTTCAACATAAAAATAAGAACGGTGATAATATCAGATTAGATGATATTAGTGTAGGTACTCCCGGACAAGTTGAAGTTAGTGTGGTGAATAATATTTTCCCCATAGGTAAGTTTGGTTCCTGTTCAAATGAGTTTTTAATTCCATCAGCCAGTATAAGAAATAACAGCTCAGAGAATATCACAACTAATTTTAATGTCACATATAAAATTACAGGGCCAGTAAATTTCACAAGCACAAAACCGATAAATATAAATGGGGGAGAGTTAAAAGTAGTAAATTTTGATACAGCTGATATTTCCGTTCCCGGAATATATAATGTGAAAATTTATTCATCTTTGCCAAATGATCCGAATAAAAATAATGACACAATCTATTCTTATTTTGAAATTGTACAGGCGGATTACGGTGGCGGTATATTTTATAACGGAGGATATTATTTCTCAAACTCTACAGAATGTGCAGCAAATGCTCAAAGTAAACCTCAGTTCAGTTGGAAAGATACTATCAATAGTGTAAATCTCATTTTAAATAAACAGAGAAACAGCAGCATACCATTTACAGGAAATACTAATGACGGATATTTTAGTGTTGGAAATATTATGCCAACAGGATACAGTTTTCGATATTACGGTCAAAATTTTGATTCGGTATTTATATCTACAAACGGTATAATTGGATTTAAAAAGAATGATGCTCTTTTATCTTCAGACCCGACGAAAATCAATTCACTGTTTTTTGTTCAGCTGCCGGCTATTTGTGCATTCTGGGCTGATATGGATTTTGGCAGCACCTTGTCTCCAAATAACAGATTAAGTTATAAAGTAGCAGGCAAATATCTTGTGATCACTTATGATAAAGCTCATCTAAGATCAGGTGAAGCTACAGAATATTTAAGTTTTCAGATCTCACTTGAGCTTGTAAATAGTCCTGCAGCAAATTCAAGATTTATATTACAGTATCAAAAAGAATCTACAGGACAGAATTTTCTTGAAAACTATTCAGACAATACTCTTCGTCCACACTTTGTTGGATTTAAAAACACAGCAGGAAATTTTTATTTGAAATACAGATTCAAAGATTCTACAGGATTAATAGATCACGGAACATTGTTTAATTCATCTGTTGCCGCTGAGTTTGGAGCTAGTCAGTTGAATTTAAATAACAAATCTTCTGACCTGAACCTTACAGCAAAATTTGAAGGATTCACACCTCGGAGAGATACTGTAACTATTCAGATCCGGGATACATACTATCCATACAAAATATTGGAAAGTAAAAAAATCTATATGAACAGCAACGGTACATTAACCGGAAAATTTTCCATACCTGCAGAAAACTATCAATATTATATTGCTCTGAAACACAGAAATTCACTTGAGACATGGAGTAAAGCAAACGGTGAATTCTTTACAGGATTTAATCTGAATTATAATTTCAGCACCAGCGCTTCAAATGCTTATGGCAGTAATATGAGATTTGTCAACGGTAGTTATTATATTTACTCAGGAGATATTAATGAGGACGGTTTAATAGACCTGTCAGATTATTCAAAAGTATCTAATGATGCAGAAAATTTCTTAACAGGATATAACATATCGGATATTAATGGTGATGGACTTGTAGATCTGGCTGATATACTTTTTACAGACAATAATGCTTTTAATTTTATAAAACATAACACCCCTTTGGTTATTGATCAAAATTTAATTCCCGGGAGTACAAGTTCGGGAAAGTAAACCAAAAATTTTAGATCAGAATAAAAGCAAAGCCGGGCTATAATGTCCGGCTTTTGTTTTAATAAGTAATAAGCTGTCAATAGTAGTGATTTATGATTTGAAATGAACTCTTAAATAAAGTATTTTTGAAATTATAAAATTTTCTAAAAGTTTTAAATATGATGTTTAACATAGAAGAACCTGAGTTAAAAGAAACAAGACAGGGATTTGCAGATGCTCTGTTAGAATTAGGTGCAGAAATACCGAATCTCGTAGTACTGGGCGGAGATGTAACCGGTTCTGTAAAAACTAATCTTTTTAGAGATGCATACCCCGACAGATTTATTTCTGTAGGAATAGCCGAGCAGGATATGATTGGTACAGCAGCAGGACTAGCACTTTCCGGTAAAATTCCCGTTGCTTCTACTTATGGAGAATTTGCGACCGGAAGACCTTTCGATCAGATCAGACAATCTGTTGCATACAGTGAAATGAATGTTAAGATCTGCGCATCACACTGCGGAATTACTGTAGGACCTGACGGTGCTACTCATCAGTCATTTGAAGATGTTGGTATAATGAGAATACTTCCCAATATGAATGTGCTTACCCCATGCGATTATAATGAAACTTTTAATGCAGTAAAAACAGCTATTAAAACTGTAGGACCTTTTTATGTAAGATTTTACAGAGAGAAATCTCCGAATTTTACTGATATCAAAAAAGAATTTAAGATAGGAAAAGCTGATACATTGATCGATGGCAGTGATGTTACTTTGATTGCCAGCGGTCTTTTGGTTTGGGAAGCAATTTTAGCTTCTGAAAAACTGAAAAAAGAAGGAATCAGTGCAAGGGTTGTAAATATAAATACAATTAAACCAATTGATAAAGATACTATTATTAAGTGTGCAAAGGAAACCGGTCTTATCATAACATGTGAGGATCATCAATGGCAGTGCGGATTATTTGGCGCAGTTGCTGAAGTTACAGCTTTACACCATCCCGTAAAAATGGATTATATTGCTATTGATAATACATTCGGAGAAAGCGGAATAATCTTTTCAGAACTTATGAGTAAATATAAAATCGACAGTGCTGCTATTTATAATAAAGTACTAAGTCACTTAAAAAAATAATATAGTTTTACTAAATAAAATGAATAATAATTTAATTTCGGATACTGTAAATATTCAAAACAATAAAAATTATAGATCTGTGAATACGACCGGCAAAATACTTCTTGCAATTTTAACAGTTCTGATTCTTACATCCGGAGTCCTGATCGGTAAATATTTTTTATCCCCGGGTGGTAATGAAAATACAATTGTTAATTCGACACAGAATTCTCTGCAGGAAAATAATAACAATATTTCAGAGACAAGAGAAACTGCAATTACAAGAGCAGTAAAAAAAGTTTCTCCAACAATAGTAGGAATAAATGTTGAAGAAGTAAGAGAAGTGCAGGATCCTTTTTCAATGTTTGATAATGATCCTTTCTTTAAACAGTTCTTTGGAAACAGACAACCTCAGAAAAGAGTCGTCAGAGGATTAGGTTCGGGGTATATAATTTCTTCTGATGGTTACATTCTTACCAATGATCACGTTGCAGGTAACGCCACAAAAATATCTGTTACAATGACAAACGGAGAAACAATAGATGCAAGATTAATCGGTTCTGATAAAAACAGCGATGTCGCTCTGTTGAAAATCGATAAAAATAATCTTCCATTTGCAACATTAGGAAATTCAAATGATGTAATAATAGGTGAATGGGTAATTGCACTTGGTAATCCATTTGGGTTATTTGATATAAATGATCAGCCTACTGTGACAGTCGGAGTGGTCAGTGCAACAGATATGAAGATTTCTACAGGAGAAGGCAACAGAGTATATAAAGAAATGATACAGACAGATGCATCCATTAATTCAGGAAATTCAGGCGGACCACTTTTAAATGCTGATGGTGAAGTGATTGGAATGAATACAATTATTTACACAGGCGGTCAATACAGCGGCGGTAGTATCGGTGTAGGTTTTGCAATTTCCATTAACAGAGTAAAAAAGATAATGGAAGAGATAAAAGAATTTGGTGTAATCGACAGAAATTTCAATGTTGGATTCAGAATTCAACAGATAGATGAAAGGATCGCTAAATATCTTAATCTTAGTTCCACAGAAGGAGTTGTAGTTACTGATGTTTTAAAAGGTGGACTATCTGATAAAGCGGGTCTTCAATCTGAAGATGTAATTATTGAAGCAAACGGAGAAAAAGTTAAGAATGATCAGGATATTCTGTTTATAGTAAATGATCTGAAAAAAGGTGAAAATCTTAAATTGAAAATTATCAGAAAAGGATCTGAAAAGGATATAGATTTTAAACTGGAATAGTAAGATTTTTATAGAAACAAAAAAGGCTTTGATCATAATCAAAGCCTTTTTTTATTTGAAAAAAAATTATTTATTAATGAAATTTCAAAACAGGTTTATCTTTTTCTTTTGACTCATCCTGTATTTCAATTTCAGGATCTTTCATGTCAATAATGTTGCTCTTTGGTTTGAGTTCTCCCATCTTACTATTACCTGTGAATTTGGAACCTGATTCAGCAACTAATATTTCAATGTTCGTGTCACCTTCGAGAATTCCTGATCTTTTTAATTCAAGTTTATGTGCTTTGATGTTTCCTTTTACAGTACCATAAATTGCAACATCAACAGCATTTACATTTCCTTCTACAATCCCTTTTTCACCAATGATGATTCCGCTTTCACCACGGAGATTACCGACTACATGACCGTCAATCTTAGTGGTGGAAGGAGAAGAAAGGTTTCCTTCGAATTTACAGCCTTCGCTGATTAGAGTTAAAATTTTATCCTGAGAAGGAGTTGTTCTAGTTGTAGGTCTTGTATCTTCAACGTAAGTTGATTCTTTTGATTCAGAATCTTTGGATTTATTTCCGAACATATCTTTTAAGTTAAAATTCATAAATGGGTTAATTGATTAGCTACAAATTAGCGATTTTTATATAAAAACTCAATACTTGAAATTGAACCGATTAAAAAAAACGCATTGAGTCATAATTAAATTAACCTAAATTTACTTAAAATATTGGTCGTTGAGCCATTATTGATATATCTGTAATAAAGTATAAAAAGAGGATTGATAGTTTTGATCAATAATATACTTCAATTTTAATAATTGATCTTTTTTTATTAAAGCAACTTCTTGCAAAAGCAACAAAAATAATCATAGAAGTTTTTTGTTTTAAAAAATCCCGCCTGTAATACATTGCCGTTAAGGAGAATTCTTGAGAAATTGAAAAAATAAAATATCCTTGTCTGAGAAATTTGCGAAGCAA
>DAORRV010000115.1:0-7407 GCA_035443185.1 Ignavibacteria bacterium
TATTAACTATTAACTATTAACTATTAACTATTAACTATTAACTATTAACTATTATGTACCGATCATTAGAAGACTTTAAAAAAGACTGGCAGTATGAAAGTGATTCTACAGTTAAAATGCTTAATGCACTAAATGATGAATCACTGAATCAAAAAGTTACACCTGATGGAAGAAGTCTGGGATTTCTCGCATGGCATCTGGTAAAGACCATTCCTGAAATGCTCGGATATACCGGATTAAAGATCGAAGGTCCGGCAGAGTCTGATCCTGTCCCTGAAAAGACTGCAGATATAGCAAGTGCTTATGAAAAAACATCAGCTTCATTTCTAAAAGCATTAGGGGAAAACTGGAATGATGAAATGCTGACAACTGAAGATGAAATGTATGGAGAGAAATGGAAAAAAGGAATGACTCTTATGTATCTGAATTTACATCAGGCACATCACAGAGGTCAGATGACAGTGCTGATGAGACAGGCTGGAATGAAAGTTCCCGGTGTGTACGGTCCTTCCAAAGAAGAATGGTCAGCTTTCGGAATGGAACCGATGGAATAAAATTTATATGTATCTAAATCCAGTTTTTTTAATAATGAATTTAGTAGTTTTAGATTTTTTTAGGAACTAAACTATAAAATATATTGTCTTAATCATTCGCGTTTATCAATACATAAAATAATTTAATATTAAATAAGGAGTAAATAATAATGAATCAGTTTCAGAATAATGCGGGATCAATAGATGCTTCCTTTTCCACGGAAGCAACGAGGAAATTTTTACTGAATGTATATAACTGGATGGCTATGGGACTTGCTCTTACAGGCGTGATCGCATGGGGCATTTCGGGTTCTTCTTTTGCAGAAACACTATTCTCAAATTCCTTTTTGTTTTACGGAATTATAATTTTGCAGCTTGGAGTTGTGATCGGACTTACATTTGCAATTAAGAAAATGTCTGCTGTAGTAGCAATAGGTGCTTTCTTTTTTTATTCAGCACTAACAGGTCTGACAATGGCTTCTGTATTTTTAATATATACAGGAAGTTCGATAGCATCTACATTTTTTATCTGCGCTGCAATGTTCGGATCGGTCAGTGTCTTCGGATATATTACAAAGATGGATCTGTCTAAATTCGGTACATTTTTCTTTATGGGTCTGATCGGATTGGTAATAGCTTCGGTTGTAAATATGTTTTTAAACAGCTCCACACTTTACTGGATCATAAGTTATGCAGGAGTTTTAATATTTGTCGGATTGACTGCTTATGATACTCAGAGGATCAAACAAATGAGCCAGTCAATGGACTTTGATACGGAGGAAGGGAAAAAAGCAGCAGTAATGGGATCGCTTATGCTGTATCTTGATTTTATAAATATGTTCCTTTTTCTTTTAAGAATAATGGGAGACAGAAAATAATAAAAGTTGTTTTTCATAATGGACGGATCTGTTTTTTAAATACTAAAAACAGATCCGTTTTTATTTTAGAATATTTATTCCGCCCATCTTCTGACGACAAATCTTTTTCCTGAAGTAGTAACCCAGTCGTTTACCGGAGTTCTTTCAGATATAACCTCATCAAGTCTTTTAATAAGATTTGATTTATGAACACCTTCCGGAGGAGAACTTTCTATCACAGTATTTTCATCTACAACAATTATCACATGACCACTCCAGACAATCAGATCAAGCGGCATTAACATATCAGCAATTTCTTCTGCTGATTTTCCTGATATGTCGAGACCTGTACCGTATTTTATAAGTGATGAAGTGTTCCTTGGAGTAGCACCGTCTGTAGCCTGATAGATCAGCCCTGAACAATCAACACCTTTAAGACACCAGTTTGTCTTTACGTTATTATCAATTTCTATGGCAGGACTATAATAATTTAAAAGAGCTTCAATTCCTGCATTATAATTTCCTCCCCACATATAATTACTTCCTTCGAGGTTTAAAATATTTTCAAGAATTTTATTTTTACCGGGCAGGACCTGTGATCTGTCAATTGGTTTTGTACTGACTACTTCTACAAACCTGCTGTCTATAAACAGATCAGAAGATTCGTATGGATAATCTGATGTTGTTATTTTTAAAATGCTGTGATCTTCTTTGGGAATACTTTCAATAATTTCAAAGACCGTTTTTGGAAATGCAATAAATTCCATTTCTCTTATCAATCCCTGATCATCTAATTTCACCTGTTCGCCATCTGCACCGCCAAAGACCATTTCAAAATCTGAAGTATTTAGAACCGGTGTGTAACTTATTGCAACTGCATATAAAGGTGAATCTTCCTGTGAGAAAATTTTACCCTGTGATAAAAATAATATTAAAATTAAATATATAAATAATTTTAACTTGCTCATCATAACCATAATTGTTTATTTTGTTTTGTGAATTTTAAAAAAATATCACGCGGTTTCAATGTAATATTAAATGAAATTTTTATAAAAAAAATTAAAGGAATAAAGTAGACGATGATTCAGAATTCTGATTTTTGTTTAATTTAAATAATAATAAATATGAAAAGGACAACTTTTATAATTGCAGTATATCTGCAATTGCTCTCCGCAGTTTTTTCACAGGTAGTAATAAATGAAATAATGTATGCACCGGTCTCTCCAAATAAGGAATGGTTTGAATTAAAAAATACAGGTACAACATCTTTAGATCTGCAAAACTGGAAATGGCGTGACGCTGCAGCAGGCAATGCTCTAAGAACAATCTCTGTTTTAAATTTAACAATTCTGTCTGATTCTTTTTTAATTGTTTGTGAAGATTCAGTAACTTTTAAAAATCAGTATCCGGATTTTTTTGGGAAAGTAGTTCAGTCATCCGGCTGGAGTGCTTTGAATAATTCGGGAAATGAAAATATTGTAATTTACGATGCTTCAGGTATTCATGCAGATTCACTTACATATAATAATTCCTGGGGTTCTGGAATTACGGGATATTCCCTGGAAAGAAAACAATCAGAAATTCAGGCAAATCTTCCATCCAACTGGGCATCATCAATTCATCCCGACAGATCAACTCCAGGCAAAAGAAATTCCGTTACTCCACTGCAAAATGATCTGATTATATTTTCATTTGAAACCGAACCTGCCTATCCTTTTAAAGGAGGTGATATTGAATTTAAACTGAGTATCAGAAATATAGGAAAATCTTCCGCTAGCGGAGCTGAAGTGAAAATTTTTAATGATAAAAATAATGACAGTACCGGTCAAATGAGTGAACTGATCTGTTCTCAATATTTAAACTTAATTACTCCGGGTGATTCATTTTTATATGAATGCACTTTTAATTTAATTGACACAGGCAGGAAGCAATTCATAGCTGATGTAATTTATAACGTAGATGATGATCCGTTAAATAATAAATTTTATAAAAGCATTTATGTAAGTGATCAAAGCGGCGGCGGAGGGGGAGTCGCAATAAATGAAATTATGTATGATCCGCTTACAGGACAGTCAGAATGGATCGAACTATATAATGGATTTCAGATGCCTGTAAATCTCAAGAAATGGAAATATGTGGAATCTTCATCATCTAAAAATCTTTCTGACTCTGAGCTTGTATTGGGTCCGGGACAATATCTTGTGATTGCACGTGACTCAACTTTATACAATTCCTTTCTTTATTTGAAATCAAATCCGGATAATCACAAAGTTATTTTTATAAGCAGTATGAGTCTGTCAAACACCGGAGAAAGATTATTGATAACTGACAGTCTTAATAATTCAATTGATGCTGTTAGTTACGAAGCAGCATTTCACAATCCAAATCTGAGTGATACAAAAGGTATTTCACTTGAAAAAATTAATCCGGCTATAAGGTCAGATGTTATTTCCAACTGGAGCTCATCAGCAAATTTATCAGGCGGTACTCCTGGAAAGATAAACAGTATTCACACGACAGGTATTCAGAGTGGATCGAAAGTAAATATTTCCCCAAATCCTTTTTCACCGGATGGGGACGGGCATGAAGATTTTACTGTAATAAATTTTAATCTGAATGTAAAAATTGCTCAGATCAGAGTTAAAGTTTATGATATTAAAGGAAGGATCGTACGAACATTAATGGATAATTCTATCAGCGGAAATAATGGTGAAATTATTTTTAACGGACTTGATGATAAGGAACAAAAGTTGAGAACAGGTATTTATATTTTACTCATTGAAGTAATAGATGAAACAGGCGGTACTTCAGATAATTTGAAAGTACCGCTCGTAATTGCAACTAAGCTTTAAGAGTAAATTATTTTAAGGAGTAACTTTGGTTATAATATTAAAGGCATTGTTATCGGAAATGGAAAGATCTGCAATATCAGTTAAGTTATCATTATTAATATCTGTACTAAAGTAACCGAATAAAAAGTTTGCAGCGTTATTATCAATATCTGCAAGATCAGCAAGATCTATTGCTCCGTCTTTATTTGAATCACCTGAGAAAATGCAGTACTTGGTTCCTTTTTTGACCAGATTGGATCCGTATGCTTTTGTTGAATCATTAGTCATATTATAATTGAGTACATTTCCGGTAAATGTCTCACCACCTGCTCTGCTCCATGTTTCGATAGAATTTCTGTGTCCGATCTCAAGATAATAGTAGGTACCTGTTACAGCATTTGGAAATTGAACTGAAATCTGTCCAGAGGCAGTGAAAACTTTTTTTGCAGAATCAATTCTGTTATAAGGTGGATTAACATTTCGTAAATATACAGAAACTGTATCAATACTGGTTTGCTGGTTTACGGTATTATACAAACCTTCTAAAAGTACTGTCAGATTCAGGGTCTTTACCGGTTGAAATCCGTCATTGATCAGAATCTTAGAGCTGTACGGAGGAACAAGTATTGTACCACCTACGGGAGTTCCGTCCAGGTCTTTATAATTGATGCCGTTTACTGGAAATGGTAAAGTCGAATTTGTTTCATTGATAAATATTTTTGACTGCTCAGTAGAGTCAATTTTCTGAACATTAACTTTATAAAAATTAATATTATCAAAATAAGTCAGTGAATCAGGAAGTTTCATTCCGGTTGTGAGAGTAGTATTTGGATCTGTAGTATCAGCTTTAAAAATAACTGAATAATCTTTTCTATAATTTTCGTACCTCAGTTTTCTTCTTAAACCCATTTCATAAACATATGGAATACTTGATCTGCCCCAGAGATTAAAGTCACCGGTATGATTTCCTACCACACTGAAACTTACATTATAATAATCTCCTTTTGTAGTAGGGAATGAATTACTTACTGCGAGATTTTCTGTGAATCCGATGCCGTTCCATCGAAGTCTCATCGAGCCTCCGTTAAGAAGTGGATGGATGACTCTTGCAATGGAAGAACCGGAAGGCCATGTTGTCCAGCCGGCAATTGTATCATTGAAATGTGGATTAGTAATATAGTTACTGCTTAATGTATCAGTGATATAATGTTGTTCAAAAATAAACGGACTATACATTGAATTTGGATCTTCACCTGTAACAGTCTGCCATTGAGATAATCTGTAATCGTTGCTGGAATAATTCGGCGGCATAATAGTCCTTTTCAAAGTAAATTCATTATAAGGATTACAATAATAGTTACTGTCAAAAACTCCATAATCACTGAAGATCAATGAGTGAAACATCTGATGTTCCATAGAGACTTGATTCCATCCCAGGCTATAAAAAATATTTCTTTTAACAATGGTATTGTAAGTCGGAACATAGGAAGATGCAGAGAGATCAGAAAATTTTATTTGTGTATGTGCACTATTGTAAATTACATTATCTACAATTTGAATATTGTCCAGAGTTACGGTATTATCAATATAAATCCCGACAAATCTGCTGTGAGCAATAGTATTTTTTGAGATTAAAAGATTTTTAATAAGTGTATTTCCGAAATAGATTCCGTAGCTAAGATTGTAATTTGTAGCCGGACAGGATTCTTTATTTCCGATGGAATTTTTTACAACATTATTTTTTATCAATGCTCCGTCGATATTGTCAATTGCAATCCCACCTCCGTCATTTAAAATGACACAGGAGTAATCTACAATATTATATTCTAAAATATTATTTTTTCCAAAACGAATTCCCGTATATCCTGTACTGTCAATATTGTTATATCTTATAGAAGTACCTGTAGAACTTTCTGCTCTTAATCCAATATAACCCCATGAACTGCCTCCATACCCGGGTTTTAATCCTGTCCGGTTTATAATATTACCGGTTACAAAGCCGTCAAATATCTGAGCTGTAATACCGATATCAAGAACATCTTCAATAATATTATTTTCTATTCTATGACCTGTTCCATAAAGTCTGATCCCGATCTTATCAGTTTTACTGATCCTGCAATTTTTTACAGTAATGGAAGTTCCATTTGCTTCTTCAACTCCTTTTTCTTTTGCATTGGTTAAATGAAGATCCTGTATGGTCACATATTTTACTCCCGGATTCAGATATATATTAAATCTTGTCACAGTTGCCTGCAATGAAAGTGTATTTGGATTTACCCCACCCGGCGCATAAAAGTATAATACTTGTGTCGGAATGTCATAATAAAATTCACCTTCAGTATCCAGAAGACTTAGTCTGTTATCTAAATAATAACCGTATTCATATATCATCCGGTTTACAGTAGGAGTTGAGAAAGTGACATTTCCACTGTTGAATCCTGAGACAGTTCTGACTTCATATGACCAGTCAGCAGTTCGGATTTTACAGGTTACACCATTCCAGTATCCGCCTCCTTCTGTAAGTGCTGCATCTTTGAATCCGCCTTTCTCACCGGCACCGGTTCCGTAATCAACTCTGAGCCAGCCTGTATTTGGATACCTTGCAATGTTCATGATCTTTCCGTCTAAATATAGATTTGATACAGTATCGGTAAAAGTTGTTTTATAAATATTACCTGAATGAACTATCCAGCTTTGTGGTGACTTAGCTCCAGTAATGATAGGAAGCTGGCCGGTTCCATAACTCCCGAAAATAATTTCATTACCGGCAGTTCCGGATTTTGTCATTGTGATCTGCCCAAAAAAAGTATCACCCTTTCTGAATAATATCTGATCACCTGCAATAAAAGTACTCATCTTGGAATTTACCTTACTGATTGTAGCCCAGGCAGTTACCGTGCTGGTTCCGGCTGCACTATCATTTCCACTGTTTGAAATATAATAAATAGCAGAATGAGATAAGTTAGATGTAAAAAACGAAATAAGAAAAATGGAAATCAGAAAAGAAGTGAATTTTGCGAAATAAAAACCCGTCATATTAAATTTATAATTTTAAATTTGAAATACTTGGGGTATGCAAACCTAATTGAAACTACTTTTTAATTCAAGATAAATTTATTTCAATAAAAAATTATCTCTGTACACGACAAAACTTTTGAATAAAAAATAAAAATCTGATCCAAAATT
>DAORRV010000116.1:0-7379 GCA_035443185.1 Ignavibacteria bacterium
TACATTCCACCCAAATTTAACTAACCAAATATAAAGATCCGGTATAAAAATATGATATAAATACAAACCGTAACTAATTTTCCCCAGATAAACCAAGATTTTATTTTCTAATATCTTCTTTACCAATCCATCAAAGCCTAAACTTGCTTTCGCAATAATTATTAAGCTTAATGTTGAAATAATTGTCGGCAAAAATACCCAGGAATAAAAATTTTTTCTATTTAAAAAAATTAATATTAGTATAATAATATTAACGAAGACTAATCCTTTTAATAAATACTTATTTATATTTATTTTAACATCATAAATCCTTGAATAAGCTAAGAAAGCTCCGCATGCGAAGGAATCAAAAGAGGCAGGTGTTAGAATATAAAAGTAAGTATTGTTGGTGTATTTGAGAAAGAATATTCTGAATACTATACCTAAAATGAAAAAGAAAATAATAAGGGCTAATAATTTTCTTTTTGAGAATAATAGAATAATTAACGGCCAAATTAAATAAAACTGCTCTTCTACAGCTAATGTCCATGTATGAGCAAGCTGACCTTGAAAAGTATTAAGAATATAGAAGAGAAAATTCGAAGCATAAATTAAATACCAGCCCATATATGAACTAATATTCTTAAATCCTATCAGGAATAAAACTAAAAGAAGCAAATAGTATATGGGAAATATTCTTAAAGTTCTGCGAATGTAAAAATCCTTAAACGATCTTAGAGTGGTTGTCTTTTCATTAGAAATAGCAATTTTGCTTCTTATTAAGATCTGTGTGATTAAAAAACCGCTCAATACAAAAAATAATGTAACGCCAAGTTTTCCGTTGGGAGTATAGTTGATCCACATATCTGCTGGAAAATAGTGACCAACCATGACTAGCAATACCGCAAAAATTCGGAGCGAATCTAACTGAGGCATGTATTTTAAAGTCATATTTCAAATATTTGATTGTCAAATAATTCAATATTTGTGAGCATTACTTGAGTATGCGGTGTAAAATTCATTTCATAAAATTATTTAGTATTAAATTTAGATTTTTTTTTATATAATTCTCGAAAGAAGCCGTGTCATTCATTATTTTACGGATGAGAACGGATTAAAAGATATTCAATGTAATAATTACTAATTTTTTCAAAAAACTTTAAATACTGTTTTGAACTTAACAATGAGTCAAGATTAAATATTTTGATTTGTTAAATTTTGAGAATGGGAAAGATTTTTGATTTAAAAGATTCAAATTTTTGAAAACTTTTCCAGACAATATTCATATATTTTATAATCAAGACTATTATATTCTTTAAAACTTTTAATAAATTCCGGAGAAAGATTTATTGCCTGATCATCTTTTTTAGATATATTTAAAGTCGGTAATTCAATTTTTGTTTTCCCTGAAAGATCAGCTAACTTATCAATTGACTCCTGCATTTGTTCAACGATTCCAATAAAAAAATATCTGTCTAATACTTCTTTATAATTATTCTCATTGCAGGGGAAAAAATTTGCAAGAAGATTCTGATGTCCGTTAATGTAATTCATCAAACTGGTAGTTTCTTTAATATTACTCCTTCCGTAATAATAAAGTGAAATCATTAATTTCAATGGATCGCGAATAAAGGTAAAGATCCTGAATTCTTCAGGTCTTTTAAATATTTCAGGATATCTTTGAGGCAAAAAATAACCATCAAATTGAAAATGTGAAACCAGGCATGTATCACTGTACAGATTACAAAGATTGTATTTAAATTTATGAAATGTATTTAATTCAAATAAAATGCTGTTAGGATCATCTGTATAGTCAAACTGCATACAATACCAATTGTATAGTGAATTTACTACTGAGGTGCCGCCACATTTCATTAAATGATGAAAAACGTAAGCAGGTTTTGATTTTAGTGTATCATTTGGTCTGGAATCTGATATTGTAGGCAGCAGAGGAGTCGTTTTCCAAAGTATATTATAGCAAATTCTTTCAACTGAAACCGAACTATTATTTTCATTCAGGAAAAAATCATTTTCGGTTTTAGAAAACAGATCCTTGTCCTCAAGCATAAATATATGCCTGTGAAATTTATTAAATTTTTCCACATTCTTAAAAAGGAAATAAATAAATGAATTGGATTGAGCTACGCCTTTATAAAAAACATTATTAAAACTAAATAATACTAAGGCAAATTCCTTTTTAAAAGTTGTTATATTAGTAACAATAGTTGCATAGATCTCAAGACTATCTTCAATTTCATCAAAGGCACTAATTGTAAAAACAAAATCAAAATAATTTAAAGGAAAAATATTTAATTGATTATTATTACTATCTTTAATTAAATTCAGATCATAATTGTTTTTATTGAAAACCATTTTACTGAATTCATTAACGCACTCCAATTCATAAAAAACATAATCACTTTTAAGTGAATCAACAAGATGCCCACCTGATTTACCAATTTTAAGAATTTTAGAACCCTTTTTTAAATTGTTTTTTATATAGCTGTAAATTAACAGTTCCTGATACTTAATAATATCATACTCCAGTTCATCAGTATTTTTACCATAAACAGATTCAGCACTTTTGTAACTGTTAAATAATCCAAAATGCGATTTCTTTGAATAAGTATATTCCTGGAAATTATCTTTCGATAAATATCTTTCATTCTTCCAAAAAACATTATAAGAATACATTTTTCCGAATTCCTGAAATGTAACTCCGGTATGAATTTTTAAATATTCATTAAAGTATTTTTCAGATATAATAAAAAGATCATTATCATGAATTATTTTAGAATTATCAATAAAACTGTTTACAGTTGATTCTTTTTCATAAATGTAATTTATTAATTTATGTGACCAAACTACATTATCCTTATTTAATGCATTAGTAAAACAATTGATTGAAAATCCCATAGGTTTTAAAAAATTGCGGATATTTAATGCTGTTTCTTTAAGGGAAACTTCTGATTCAGGCAGGCTTTCAAGTGCAGAAATAGAATAAACCAGATCAAAATAATGCAATTTTAACTTCTCAGATTCCTTAATATCGGGTTTATTAATTAAATCATCTGAAATATCTTCAATTGTTTCAAATTTATTTTTTAGTTCAATAGGTTTTACAAATTTCCAGCATTCATAATCCAGTTTTAATTTTTCAAACACCGGGGAATAATCGTTTCCAAGTTCAATTATCTTTGATCCTTTATCAAGATTTAATATTACAAAAGTATAAATTAATAAATTCTGATATATTCTTATATCACTATCATCAGGTTCTATCCTTTTGCCATATAAAGTATGATCAACATTGTATTCGTGAAATATTCGAAAATGAGATTTCTTAGAAAAAGAAAAATCATTAAAATCGAATTGTAAAAAATTTGATGTATTTGATGAGTTTGTTGTGGAATTAGATTTATTCAAATGAATTTAATTTATTAAGTTTATATTTGACTAAATTTTTTTTATCATATTTCCAATATATGATTAGAATAAACTTTTGAATTAAAAATTAAATTTAAATTCAATTATGATTAGTAATTTGCTTAATGCTTAGGAAAGTTTTAAAAACTAAAAATAAATATATTCCGGTATATATGGTTAATTTAATATGATAATTGTTTTATATTAAATCAAATTATCATCCCCGCAGCAACAGTTTCTTTTGTTGCTTCGTCAATCATTATTAAACTTCCCGTATTTCTGTTTCTTTCGTAACTGTCATAAAACAGCGGATGTGTTGTCCGCAGTTTTAATCTTGCAATATCGTTCATTTTAATTTCCTTGTCATCTTCAATTCTGTGCAGTGTATTTATATCAAACTTGTAATTCACTTCTTTGATAATTGCTTTTACATCTTTGGTCGTATGTTTAAGCAGATATTTGGCTGAAGGATTCATAGGTCTGTTGTTCAGCCAGCAGACAATTACTTCAATATCCTGACCGATTTCCGGCTGATTATTTGCCCGTACTATCATGTCACCTCTGCTGATATCTATGTCATTTTCCAGACGCATTGTTACAGACATCGGCGCAAATGCTTCAGGTACCGGTCCTTCAAAGGTATCAATTGACTTTATCTTTGAAGTAAATCCGGAAGGAAGTACTGTCACTTCATCACCCGGCTTAAAAACACCGCTTGCGATCCTTCCCGCATATCCGCGGTAATCATGATTAAGATCTGACTGCGGTCTGATCACATACTGCACAGGGAATCTGCAGTCAATGTGATTATTGTCACTTGCAATGTGAACATTTTCAAGAAGATAAAGTAATGTCGAGCCTTCATACCAGTCCATCTTTTCTGACCTGTCCACAACATTATCTCCCATCAAAGCGCTTATAGGTATGAAATGAATATCTTTTACCTCAAGCTTTGAAGCGAATTTTTTATAGTCAGCTACAATTTTTTCATAAACATCCTTGTCGTAATTTACCAGATCCATTTTATTTATGCATAAAACAATGTGGCTTATCTTTAGCAGTGAAGCGATCAATGAATGTCTGCAGGTTTGTTCCACTACACCGTGTCTGGCATCAACAAGTATTACTGCTAAGTTTGCAGTCGAAGCACCTGTTACCATATTTCTTGTGTATTGAATGTGACCAGGTGTGTCAGCTATGATAAACTTTCTCTTAGGAGTCGAAAAATATCTGTATGCAACATCAATTGTAATACTCTGCTCTCTTTCGGCTTTAAGTCCGTCAGTCAATAGCGAAAGGTCAATATAATCAAGTCCTTTGTATTCGCTCGACTTTTTTACAGCTTCAAGCTGATCTTCAAATATTGATTTGGAATCATAAAGCATTCTGCCGATCAGCGTACTCTTTCCGTCATCAACGCTTCCGGCTGTTGTAAATCTCAGTAACTCGTTGTTTTGATAATCGATCACTTTTCAGTTAATAGTTAATAGTTAACAGTTAATAATTGACAGTTAATTGTTTAATATTATTTTAAATTTTTTATTATTGTGTAAAGTATTTTTAATATTTCTGTACAGTCTTTTTCTAATGAAAAAAACATTTTGTCTTCAATGAAATTTGTTTTATGGAATAATCTCAGCCAGTAATGTGTTTCGCGGCCTTCTTTGTAAGCAATAGATAATTTATATTTAAAATCCGCTTTTGATATTCCACCTGTAGCTTCTTCAATATTTGCACCAATTGAAGTACCTGCTTTTAAAATTTGTTTGGATAAAACAAACTCTTTTTTATTATCCCTTAAATAAATGTTTAATCGTATTATCCTGACAGCAAAGTCAAAAGCCTTATCTCTGACTATTATTTCTTTCATCGTCACAACTCCCTTTTAATAGTTAATAGTTAACAGTTAATAGTTAATAGTTAATAGTTAATAAATTAATGTTAATAATATTCAAATGGATCTAAAATAACTTACAAACATAAAAATCAAATTTCAAACTATAAACCAACTTACTTCAAACCTACTAACATCAAACTATAAACCCAATATTCAACCTTCAAACTGTTAATACTAACTACTAACTATTAACTACTAACTAAAAATATCCTTCTTTTTTTCGATCTTCCATAGCCGATTCAGATCTTTTGTCATCAGCTCTGGTTCCTCTTTCAGTTTGTCTTGAAATGGAAACTTCTTTAATAATATCTTCAAGTGAATTTGCTTCTGAAATTACTGCTCCGGTACAGGTCATATCTCCGATCGTTCTGAATCTTACCTGAAGCATTTCAGGCAATTCGGTCTCTCTCATATTCAGAAAATCAGAATGAGCAAGTATTGAACCGTTTCTTCTGATGCAGAGTCTTTTATGTGTAAAATAAATAACAGGCATCGCAATTTTTTCCATATGTATATAATTCCAGACGTCCATTTCTGTCCAGTTGCTGATAGGGAATACTCTGAAATGTTCACCCGGATTTTTCTTTCCGTTAAATATATTCCAAAGTTCAGGTCTCTGATTTTTCGGGTCCCATTGACCGAACTCATCTCTGTGTGAGAAGAATCTTTCCTTTGCTCTGGCTTTTTCCTCGTCTCTTCTTGCGCCGCCCATTGCGGCGTCAATCCTGTATTCCTCAAGTGTATCCAGAAGAGATACCGTCTGCAGCATATTTCTGCTGGCGTCAAAGCCGGTCTCTTCTTTTACTTTACCTTTGTCGATCGCATCCTGAACAGAACCTATGATCAGTTTTACTCCAAGCTCCGTGATCAGATCATCTCTGTAAGTAAGTGTCTCAGGGAAATTATGTCCTGTATCAATATGAATAAGCGGGAATGGTATCTTCGCAGGATGAAAAGCTTTTCTGGAAAGATGTGCAAGCAGTATGGAATCTTTTCCTCCGGAAAACAGTAATGCAGGTTTTTCAAACTGCGCTGCAACTTCACGGATAATAAAAATAGATTCCGACTCAAGCTCTTTTAAATAATTTAAATTGTAATTTTCCAATGTTATACTTTTGTTATAATAGAATCGATCTTTTTTATCAGTAAATCTGTTGATTCTTTTAAAGAATTTTTACCGGTCTCAATCACAACTTCAGGTTCTAAAGGCTCTTCATATGGAGAATCAATTCCAGTGAAATCTTTTATCTCTCCGTTTCTTGCCATTTTATAAAGACCTTTGACATCCCTTTCTTCACATTTTTCTATCGGGCATTGCAGATAAACTTCAACAAATTCATCTTTTTCCAACATCCTCCTTACAGAATCCCTGTCTTCTCTGAATGGAGAAATAAATGCCGTAAGAACTATCACCCCTGCATCTACCATAAGTTTTGCAACCTCTCCTATTCTTCTTATATTTTCTTTTCTGTCTTCCTCACTGAATGTCAGACCTTTATTCAATCCGCCTCTGATATTATCTCCGTCAAGTAAGTAAGTCAGATAACCTTTTTCATTCAAAAGTTTTTCAGTTTCATTTGCCAGAGTAGATTTCCCCGAACCTGAAAGTCCGGTAAACCAAATTACGAATGAATTATTTTTAAGAAGTCTGTTCCTGTCCTTTTTTGAAATTGTTAGATTTTGGGGAATGATATTATTGCCGGTCATAAAGTATTAAGTGCCAAAACTAAGAGATTTGACGTGTGTTGTTTTGATATAAATTATTAAGTTCAAAGATAAGCTTAATATAAATTTTTTACAATGAATGTTTGAATGACTTTTATAAATTTTCCTTACTTCTGTCTAAATGTTCAGCGCAAAATTCAAGAAGTATTATTTTCTGCTTACTTTTTTTGAAAGACCCTTTTTATCATTTGCAAATATCACATTACAGCTGATATTATTTTTACCGGTCAGTTCTTTAAACTTCTTAATGAATTCTTCAATAGACCCAAAAGTTCTTAATTGAAGATATATTTTTTGCCGTTGGTCTTAGTGATCGCAGTAAGCGTGCCCAGCAACATTTAATCCCCCTCCT
>DAORRV010000117.1:0-3317 GCA_035443185.1 Ignavibacteria bacterium
TTATCCTAATCCATTCAACCCTGTTACGAATCTGGAATTTGCAATTTCGGATTTGGGATTTGTTTCTTTAAAAATTTATGATATAAATGGACGTGAAATATCAACACTCGTTAATGAAAAAATGTCTGCCGGAAGCTACATTGTTCAATGGGATGCATCTAATTATTCAAGCGGTTCATATTTATATAAACTCGATTCTGAAGGTTTCACAGAAACAAAAAAAATGATCCTGATGAAATAAACTTTTGAAAAGATTCTGTATTCAATTTATTGTGTATGTAAATGCAGTATCCAATTCGCAGATAACACAGGACTGGGTAAAAAGCTACAGCAGTATTCAACTGAATTCACAGATTGCTTTTGACGCTGTGACCGACAGCGCAGGAAATATATATGTTACAGGTTCTACTTCAAGGGGTTATGATCTTCCTGACATGGTTACAATAAAATACACCGTAAGAGCAGTTACGAATTACGAGTTACGAATTACGAATTACGAGTTACAAGTTACGAACATAGAGTTTCAAAAGACAATTAGAAATAAAACTGAATATAAAGCAGCCGCAGGTTTTTGCCTGCGGTTTCCTTTATATTGCAGAATATTTACCGATTATCTTTGATGACAAGTATCCATTTTTCATACCATTAATTTTTATATGTATTTTTTTTTCTCACATCATAGTCTAACATTGTAACGTTATCAATATTATTCATTTGGTGCTAAGTTTATCCTTGTTAATTCATTGAGATGAAATTAACTTATTTCTACCCAATATATTTTTCAAATAACTTTTACAAGGAGATAAAAATGAAACAATTTATATTTTTATTAATCTGCGTTGTTTGTCTTCTTCAGCTCAGTATTCAAAAATCCTATTCACAGATGACTTGGAATCAGGCTTGTACTTTTGAAGGAACAAGTTCAAGTTATGTTGCTGTACCTCATTCAGCTTCTTTGAATATAAACGGGAATTTTACGGTTGAAGCCTGGATCATGCCAATAAATGTAACTTCACCTTCTGCGCAGATCATTCTTCAGAAAAGAGCTGTTGGAAATAATTCAGGATACACGCTTTATCTTAGCAGCGGAAGAGTTGCAGTCAGAACAAATTCATCCACAAGACTAATCGGAAATACTGTAATACCAAATAATCAATGGACACATATCGCAGGATCTTATGAATTTTCATCTGGTATTTTCAGAGTTTTTATAAACGGAATTCAGGATTCGACTTCAACAGTCGCAGGAGCTGCACCTATATCAAATACAGATTCATTGCTGATTGGGGTAGGGAGTAATTCGCCATTTAATGGACTTCTTGATGAAGTACGTATTTGGAATACTACATACACCAATTCTGTCGTTCCTGTTGTAATGAGAATGTCACTCGGTACAAATTCAGGGATTTTTTCTAATCTAGTATTGTCTTTGCCTTTTCAGAATAAAAATTCAACAGGCGTATTGTTTAACCTTTCTGACATGAGCGGAAATAATAATAACGGAATCAACAATGGAGTTAGCGCATTTAATGTCAGTTCACCAAGCAATACTATTTCTTTAAATGAATGCCTGGAATTAGACGGCAACGGCGATTATCTTTCAGGACCGGATAATTCTACAGTCAGTCCGACTTCAGAAATAACTATTGAAGCATGGATCTATCCTGAATCATTTAACGCTAACACAAATATTCTAAGTACCATTGTTCATAAAGGAAATTCGAATGGAAGTGTAACTGATTATAATATGTCGGTTAACAATAAAAAATTTAATGTTTCAGTTAATGAAACTTCCATTTTTAGTTTAAGCACTTCAGGAGAATTCTTTCCTTTAAATAAATGGACGCATGTTGCATTCAGTTACTCCGGAGCAACGGGATTTACGCAGTTTTTTCTTAATGGCGAAATTAGGTGGGATGACACAAATTTTGTTGGAAATATTCATGATAATACGGATTCACTTTATATCGGAGGAACCAATTTGCTTCAATGCTTTGACGGACTTCTTGATGAAGTAAGAATTACAAAAGAAGTATTAACATACAACACCCTCTCAAATCAGGTCTTTAATTCAGTAAATGAATCAAACGACCCTACTGCATCAAATGTGTCATATAATTTTGACGGTCATCTTGAATCAAACAGTGATACCGGACCGAGACTTAATTTCAGAAATAGTGCAAGGTTCAGTCTAAATTCTTATTTTAACAATAAACCGGTTTCACCTATGTCAAGCTCAGTAAGTGATAATTTTTCCAAAGGATTTTATCTCAGCAATCCTCTTGTCAGAGTACCAAATTCAGGAACGAGCGGATTCATGAATTCTGATACTATAGATGTACCTGTAAGCGAAACAATTTCTGACATTAATATATTTGTAGCGCTTAATCATACGGATGAAGATAATCTTGTCCTTACTCTGATCTCTCCTTCAGGCACTTCTGTTACACTTTACAGTACATCATCTTTGACAGGAACTTCTGATAATTTAGTAACAATATTTAATGACCAGGCAAATTTATCTTTGGTCAGTAATACTTATGTAATGTTTACTCCGACTATTAAACCCTTAAACAATTTGAACTCAGCTCTGTCAGGTACTAATACTTTAGGGAAATGGAAGCTTAGAATTCAGGATGCGGCTGCTTCTGATACTGGAATTCTTTATGGCTGGGGAATTCAGTTTAATAATCAGGTAAAAAGAAAAAGTATTCTTTCCCTCACTTCCATTATACAGGGATTTTACAATCCTGCTGCAAACTTAATGGTGCCTGATTCAATGAGAGTCTTTATAAGAAATAAAGTCTCTCCTTATTCGATCTTAGATTCATCAAAAGCTGTTTTAAATAGTTCAGGAAAAGCGAATTTTGAATTGAATAATGTTCCGGACGGACTACCTGTTTATATTCAGCTGAAACACAGAAACTCTGTTGAGACATGGAGTAGGGTTCCGGGTTCATCAACATTTTCCATACTCTTCAGCACTCATTTTACCCCCTTCAATTCTTTTCTGGAATATGACTTTACCACTTCTTCGAACAAAGCATTCGGAAACAACCAGATTCAGGTTGATACAGGACCGAATAAATTTGCAGTATTCGGAGGTGATGTAAATCAGGACGGAACAGTTGACCTTGCGGACGGTAGTCTTATTGATAATGATTCATTTAATTTTTTATCAGGCTATCTGAAGACAGATCTGAACGGAGATAATTTTACCGATATATCTGATTATACAATTGCCGTAAATAATGAATCCAATTTTGTTGGGAAGATAACTCCATAAGAGCAATTAAGAATTAAGAATTAAGAATTAA
>DAORRV010000117.1:3417-7359 GCA_035443185.1 Ignavibacteria bacterium
TAAGAAAATTTAAGTTGTAATAGAATATTTGGAAAGAAGCCTGTTGAGAAATCTACCTGCTCTTTGTTTTTGCATTTTGGAGCTCATCAAATTTTTCCATTAGCCAGATCTTATTTGAGACATCTCTTTCGTTAATTTGATTTTTCAGATTGTTCAGATAAAAATCATCGTATTTTATATTCTTTAAATTTCCTTTTACTTCTGTAAATTTATTTACAAAGTACAAAAAGTTTTTGAAAATACTTTTTGCCCGTGCTGAAGTTTTATGATCATTGGTAATGAAATGTCTTGAAGAATCTATTAATGAATGAAGTTCATCGAAATATCCCGATTCATAATACAGCATCAGTTGAAATCTTCTGATCGTAATTTTATCTATCACATCTCCGCTTTTCAACCTGGATAAATATTCCATTGCTGTATCAAATTTTTTTCTTTTAAGATTAAGAGAAACCATAGCAAAGTTAAAACACTGATCAAGATGAGGTGTTTCAAGTTTGGTTTTGAATCTTTCAACGAATTTTTCAGCCCAGCCGTATTGACGAAGATTGGCTGCCATGCTGACAATGTTAATATACATGTAAGGATTGATATAATTATCTTTGCCGTTATTATAATTTCCGCTTTCAATCATCATCTTATAAATAGTAAATTGTTCTTTTATGAACTTTGTATTTCCCTTCATGATCTGGAAATTGCAAAAATTTATCAAAGCTGTAAGAACATTATATCTTAATTCCTTACCGAGTCTTCCTGAATTCTTTCCGAATAAATTCTTAAGTCCAAAGTATATACTTTCATCGTTTGGATTTAAAAGTGTGTCAATTACAGATGAAAACATAGACGCATATTTATTTTTTTTTACAGGACTTATATTAAAATAACCGGTTACTGAATTCACGTATTCTGTGTCATAGGGATTATTATATAATATACTTTCATGCAGTGAATTATAATTACTGTTAAAAAAATTAATAAAGAAAAATATTAACAAACTCTCATTTGGATTACCGGTGGAACTGCCGGGTTTGTTAGCTGCATTTTTGTTAAGGTATAAATAGTTGAGTTCTCTTGATTCAAGAATATATTTGTTGTAAAAATAATTCAGATCAATATTTGATTTTAACATTTGCACTTTAAGATTTTTTGCATTTTTGGTAAAAAGAGTAATCAGTTTTTTATCAAGTAATGCATCGAGTAAATTCATCTCAAATTCAAATTCGTTAGAGCTGTATTTTTCGAATGATAGAAATTTTTCAGTAAGTTTCTGAAGTTCGTAAATTAAATTTTTCATCACACCGTAATGAAAATCTCTTCCGGGGAATAATGCTTTCCAAAGTATCTCTCTTTCCAGTCCGGCATTAATAAATTCAGGAGAATATGTTTTTAATGAATTGAAAAGTTTTATTACATTTGAATTATTATTGTGATAAGGAGAGATCAAAAATATTCCGAATTTCTTTATCTGATCTTTGTCGAAAGTTCTGAGAATATCGAGCAGAGTACTGTTAAGCATATTATTGTATAGTTGGAATGTCATTTAGAAAATATCATTAATATTCCTAAATAACAATTTGATTTTCGAGGTGAAAAACCGGGAAAAGTTTCTTTGCTTTGTAAATGTATTTATGTCAATTTTGTACAAGTTCATCTGAATGAAAGGAAATCTGTTTCACAGGTTTTGGATGAATCAGTTTATTTTAAAAACTTTATAAATACCACTGGAGGTAAAATGTTATCAAAGTTAATCAATTTATTTTTCATACTATTAATAAGCAGTTTTGCTTATTCACAAAACAAAGGACTTCAGCCGAAAGAAAAGTCTGCTGAACCAAGGATAGAGTTTAACAGAAACCAAGATCTGACAGACAACAGAAATTCAAAAGAAATTACCGATCTCGAAAGCAAACTTTTGCTGGCAAAACAATCGTCAAATATTGACGGGACAATGGAAATTGTAAAAGAGCTTGATGCATTAACCGGCTCTCTCACAAAGCCGGGAGAAGAATTTCCTTTGCATTTAATTAAATCTGAAAATACTCAGTCCGACAATATAAGTATCGGGCTGGTCTCTCCTGTTACAGGTACAAAAGGAGTTGCATCCTGCACGGAACAAATTGGATCTACCGCAAGCAGAATCTGGACAGCATTTGTATTCGGACCACAAAGCGGAACTACAACCGATGCGCTTCGGCTTTGCTTTTCCGATGACGGCGGTAAGACATGGATAGAAAAAGTAACTGTAGGATTTTCTGCAGGCAACAGAATGTGGCAGGATCAGATTGACATTGAGCTGATTGAAAACAGTACCGGAGATAAATTTATCTGGGTAGCATTCGGATATGCCACAAATAATTACAGCGGGCAATACCGGATAGGAGTTACCATTGTAAAAATTACCGGTCTATTAAATTACAGCGGATATACACTTGCATGGCCGGGTATGGTTAATTCAAATTACTACTGGAAACCGAGGATAGTTTCTGACAACGAAGCATATCGTACGAATCCATGGGTATATATTACCGCATGTCTTGACAGTGCCGTTGCAGGCGGATATTACTCAGGTGAGAAAGTAGCAATTTGTTATTCACCTTATACCGTATTCCCGACATTTACTTATAAACCAAATGGATTTTTAGGATTGCTATTCAGATATCCTGTGGATTATTATGTTGATATTGCTTATTTCAAAAACGGAGGACAGGATTCAATATTGATAGTCGAATCAAGTCTGGAAGACTCATCGAAAATAGTTTTAGCAAAAACTTCCATAAGTTCATTTATTTCTTCATCCTTTGCAACTTACGTCGGAAACATCAGCACAATACCTGACAAAAGAGGATATCAGGCATATATTGCTTCAGCGGGAGGATACAACAATCTGATGATAGTCAACATGAGAAAATATTCGGCAACTGACTGGGATATAGAATACTACCGTTCAACAAACGGAAGCGCAGGATGGATAAACGGATATGTAGATTACCGGAGCAACAATTCAACAAGAGCAGACATCATCGGATTCAGAAGCGCTCCCGGATTTTATTCATGCGCTTATTCTGAAAATACACAATCGATTATACCGGTTACTTATTGTTCAGCTGAAAATAATATATGGGGAGGATTAGTTTTTCAAATGAATCATGTAGACACAAATCCATTCTCTGCGCAGCCAAGACCGGGAATTAAATACGGTCCTGACGGAGAAAGCTGTTTTGCTGTCTGGACAGAATACAGCGGAGGCACAAATATCTGGGCATCATTAGGATGTTCCGGTACGCCACGCACATACAAATATCTTTCATTCAACGGATTGATAGAAGGATTTTATAATTCTGCTTCAAATATTATGAACATATCGGATACAGTGAGATTATATTTAAGAAGCAATTCATCTCCATATAATATTCTTGATTCATCAAAAGCCACAATAGGAAACGGAGGCAATGGATTTTTTGAATTCTATAATACTGATAACTTAGTCAATTATTATTTACAGGTAAAGCATAGAAATTCTCTTGAAACCTGGAGCAGTAGTACATTCCAGTTTACGAATCAGTATAGTTCTTACCAATTTTCACTTGATGTAACGAAGGCGTATGGGGACAATATGTTACAGGTAGATAACATGCCTGTAAGATTTGCATTTTACAGCGGTGATGTAGATCAGGACGGAATTGTTGATCTTACAGACATGAGTCTTATCTTTAATGACGGATTAATTTTTGCTTCAGGATATTTACCTACTGATTTAAATGGAGACAGTGTAGTGGATGTGGGAGATGCTGTGTTTGCTGATAATAACGGGTTTAATTTTGTGAGTAAAATCACACCATAGGAGTGCAATTAAAAATTACGAGTTATTCTGTTACAAAGTAAATTAATTGCAAAATGGTAAGAAAATTTTTAATTAATTTTTTAGAAATGAATTCAAAATTT
>DAORRV010000118.1:0-3813 GCA_035443185.1 Ignavibacteria bacterium
TAAAAAAACTGATACTGAAGTAATAGCCTCGGACGGAGTAAAAAAAGCTCTCGATGCTTTTACTTTCATTAAGCTGAATGCTGATAGTCCGGACAAGTATACTTATGGTGAGAAAGATTATACATCATCGGATCTTTCAAAACAATTTGGCGGAACAGGATATCCGACTTTTGTATTCATGAATTCAGACGGAAGCGTTATCACATTCAAATATAACGGAGATAATACTTCTAATTTATCCGGATTTCTGGGAGCTGATGATTTTTCGGAAATGCTGAATTTCTTTGCTCAGAATAAACATCAAAATTCTGACATATCTACGATCTTCTCAAATTAGTAAAACGATTTAATTTTTTTTGAATTTATTCTTAAGGACTTTCAGAACATTCGGCGGAACAAATTCGCTTATGCTTGAATTATAAAAAGCCAATTCTCTTACGAGTGAAGAGTTTAGATATGTGTATTTCTCATTCGGCATTAAGAAAACTGTATTTATTTCCGGGCTGAGCTTTTTGTTAGTGAGAGACAACTGGAATTCATATTCAAAATCAGATATAGCCCGCAAACCTCTTACTATCACAGACGCTTTTTTCTTTTTTGCGTATTCCACAAGCAAACCTTCAAAATAATCTACCGTAACATTTCCGATCTTTTCCGTTGCGCCTTTTATCATATCGAGTCTTTCTTTTACTGTAAACACCGGTTGCTTTGACGGATTGACAGCTATTGCAACAATTACTTTTTCAAAGATCCCTGATGCTCTTTTTATAACATCAAGATGCCCGTTTGTCAATGGATCAAATGTACCTGCATATAATGCTGTGATTTTTTTCATACTAGTGTTAATTTTTCAAAAATCCTTTGTTAGCTTTAGCTGAAATCATAGACAGTAAAGTTTACTGTTCCGACAGTTTTATTAAACAATAATTTTCCCGAATATTTTTCTTCAAGAACGAAATTATCCGAATGCTCCAGCACAAGTATTGTATTCATATCAGATATCTTTTCCAAAAGTTCGGAATACTTTTTGTAATCATAAGGCGGATCGCAGAACATCAGATCAGGTTTTGCCGCATAGTTTAAATTCAGAAACCCAAGAACTTCAGACTTTATTACCTCAGAACTTTCCTGAACTTTCAGCAACTCAATATTCATTTTTACTGTTCTGACATCTTCATCTACAAAATAACATTTTTCCGCTCCTCTTGAAATCGCCTCCAGTCCGAGATTTCCCGTTCCGCAAAACAAATCAAAAACAAGCATTTCGGATATATCAAATCTGACAGAAAGCATATTGAACAATGTTTCTTTTGCTCTGTCTGATGTGGGTCTGATCTTATCAGTCAATGGAGACTTTAATACGCGGCTTTTATGTATCCCTGAAATTATTCTCATTTATAAAAAACTTTAACTGAAAACCGGCTATACATTCTTTAGCGCAAGTCCGTACAAAGGCGCGAATGTAGTATCTTCAGAATCCCTCTCATAATTAATGTCAAAAACACCTGTATTCTCAAACTGCTCTTTCAGAAAATTTTTCAAATCATTATTACTGTCATCGCCATAAATAAATATATTTTCAATATTGAATAAAAGCGAGTTAAGTAATTTCATCTGACTGACAACCAGATATTTCAGATTCGAACCGCTGAGATTTGCATAATCATAATACCGGATCTCACCGTCACTGAGCAGGCTGAAATCAACTCTACCTTTTTTTATTCCTATTACCAATACGGTCTTGCCGATTATGTCTTCAGGATATTTTTCCTTCAGGCATTTTTCTATGACGATATGATCTATCTCGATATTTTTTATTTTAATTTCAGAGCTGTCACAAAGCGTCTTAATAAATTCCAGTTTTTTTTTATTTATGGCTATAAGCAGGGTGTCGTCAATATTTTCACTGACCCTGTTATTTTTGAGTCTGTAATATCTGACATTAAAATCTTTGTATGTATCAGGAAAATAGTTTGAGAGCTCCCATATTATATGGGATGAAACGGAGCTGTTATCTTCATCAAAATCAACGGGAGTGACATTGAGAAATGTCTGTTCGGTTCCGATCAGAATGCCTGCTGTCAATCCTGCAAGATCATTCTGACTGTCAGTATCTTTCTTCAGCACTTCGTAGATCACATCTTCAAACTCATGTATCAGTTCGGATTTATTCTTTCTTAGAATGGTTTCATCACTGAGACTGAAGCTCAGACTTATTTCATCTTTTGATAAAATATTTTTTGCTTTATCTAATCGAAGGATGCGTAAAGTATTATCAGAGAATTCTATATTTAAATTTATCAATTATATAATTATATAACTTTTTTAGTCCGCTTTAATATGATTTTTTAATTTTTCAAATTTCTTCCTGCCTATACCGCTTACGTTCATGATATCTTCCGGTCTATTAAATTTTTTATGCCGGTCTCTGTAAGCGATTATCTTATCGGCAGTTGACTCGCCTACTCCCGGAAGTTCGATCAGCTCAGATCTTGTGGCAGTGTTAATATTTAAAATTCCTTCCTGATTATTTTCATTTAATTCCAAATTCGGATTCAGTGAATCTGGCAAAGAATTCTTTCCCTGTATGATCTTCTTTTCAGATAATGATTTAAAAACAGAATCTTCAGCAGTATAATCAAACCTGATTGATGGACTGTTTAAAATCTGTTTGTAGAACTTGATTGAAAATCCCATGACAAGAATTGTTATTACAAACAAAATAACCTTTGTCTCATTCTTTGTAAAAGAAATATTCTTCATTAATTTATTCATCGTTTATCCAACTCCTTATTAATTCAATCAAAAAACATCAGTTCAAAAATAACTAATATAATTTTATAATAAAACTATTGTCTCAGGGTTCATACATGATGTTTTTATCTCAAAGACTTGCGAACTTTGAGATAGATTTTACTTTTAAGAAAAGTAAGTGAGAGAGTAGATTATTATTTCACAACAGAAAGCGTAAACCCGTCACCGATAGTCATCAGAATAGATTCAGTTCTTTCATCTTTTGAAATAAGATCATTTGTATATTGAATGGCTTTGAGATCTGCATCATCACCGGCGTCTTCAATAACCCTACCGGCTTTGAGCATGTTGTCGAGAATGATGACAGTTCCTTTGCGAGAGAGTTTAATTGCATTCTCATAATACCTGGGGTAAGATACTTTATCGGCATCAATGAAGATCAGATCAAATTTTTTATTCTCTGAAACGAGTTTTTTCATAGCATCTAAAGCAGGCATATTCATTATCTCAACTTTATCTTTCAGCCCGGCTTTTTCAAAATAATTAGCTGCAATATCCGCGTGTTTTTTTTCAAGCTCGACTGTGACTAGTTTACCGCCGTCGTTCAGTCCTCTTGCAATATGAATCCCGCTGAATCCTGTGAGTGTTCCGATCTCGAGTGCGTCAGAAGCATTCATAATTTTAGCAGTGAGGTAAATAAACTTTGCCTGATCTCGGGATATCTGAATAAGCGGGATCTCGAGCTTTTCTGTTTCAGCGATGAGTTCTGTTAAAAGAGTCTCATCCGGTGCGAAACGGTCGACTATATAGTTGTAGATCTGTTCGTTTATGGTTACTGATTTCATAATTTATTTTTTGGACCGTTGGCTAAAGCCAACGGTAATGAATTTTATATTTATATAGCACGGTTGGTTAAACCAACGGCTATGAATTTAATTTTTTAAGAATCCGTTGGCTAAAGCCAACGGTAATGAAATTAAACCAGTAGTTAGATATTCATAGTCATCATTCCAAATCATTCATCTGCAAAAATGGTTACTGATTTCATAATTTATTTTT
>DAORRV010000118.1:3913-7112 GCA_035443185.1 Ignavibacteria bacterium
AATGAAATTAAACCAGTAGTTAGATATTCATAGTCATCATTCCAAATCATTCATCCGCGAAAGCGGATCATAGTCAAAACTCAGGATAGAAAATTTTCTTTATTGATGTTGCTTTTCCTGTCTGCTGATCGATCTCACAAAGTACAGCTGAAAATCTCAGATCCTCGTCTGCTACTTCAAACTTCTGCGGAGTCGAATATATGAATCTTTTTATTGATCCTTCTTTTCTCATTCCGATAACAGAGTCATAAGAACCGGTCATTCCTACATCGGTTATATAAGCTGTTCCTCCGGAAAGTACTCTGCTGTCCGCAGTCGGTACGTGCGTATGAGTGCCGACTACCACCGATGCTCTGCCGTTTACATACCACCCGAAAGCGATCTTCTCTGCTGTAGCCTCGCCATGAAAATCGACGAACACCATATTTGTATCATACTTTACTTTTTCATAGAACCAGTCAAAGGCTCTGAATGGACAGTCTATGCTTTTCATGAAAACCCTTCCCTGCAGATTTAAGACGGCTATCTTCAGTTCGGTATTGGGAATCTTAAAAATCCCGAAACCGTGACCATATGCTCCTCTCGGATAATTAGCAGGTCTGAGTACATTCGGAGTATCGTTAAGATACTTATGCGCCTGTATTTTATCCATTGTATGATTTCCGCCGGTGAGAACGTCTATGTTCAGATCAAGAAGTTTCTTTCCGTCTTTTTCGACTATGCCTTTTCCATCTGTGATATTCTCTCCATTGGCAATTACAAAATCGATCTTGTGCTTTGTGACATATGTAGGTAAAAGAGTCTTTGTCAGATTAAAACCCGGCTCGCCTATAATGTCACCGATAAATAATAATTTGATTTTTTCGGGCAAGTATTATGTGCTTTCTGATTATTTAAAATTAATTGAAAAACAAAGTAAAAGATTTAGTAAGTTAAAAATACTCTCTTGTATCAAGACCTTTCCATTCTGCATACTTCTCCAGATCGAACTGAATTGATTTGAATATTGAAGCAAATAGCACGGCATCATCAGCAAATCCAAACAATGGAAGCATATCCGGTACAATATCGAATGGATTTACAAAATAAATTACTGCTGCTCCTATTAAAGTGATTGATCTCCAGGGAATATTCGTGTAGGTTTTATTTTTAAAATCTTTGATGAGACTTAATGCAAGTTTTAACTGCTTTATGAGCTTTTTGAATTTATTGTCATCAAGCCGGGAAGATTTCCTTTTAATTTCTTCTTCCCCTTTTACAATCAGATCCAGTTTGTTATTATCAATATTAGAAGAACCTTTTTCGACTTCTTCTAAAATTTCGTCGTCATTTAAATTTCGATTCATGCTGCTGTTTTTTTACAATATATTATTAATAGTTCTGTAATTCAATACTTTACTGATTAAAAGTCAGCTGAATTTACATTTATACTCGTTTCCTGACGGGTAAACTGACCGAAAAAAAAATGCCTCAAAGTCTCTAAGACACTAAGACTTTAAGATTTAATAATTAAAAACATTTAAAATAAACTCCTTCGATCCGCTACGGTGGATATGAGACTCCTATATAACTTCCTCGTATGCGTCACGCTGCTTTGGTAAGTTGCTCAAGTTTTCTCTTTAAATATGAAATTTTTGCTGCTTTATATTTTTCCTGATATTGTTTCAATTCAACCGGGTTAAATGTTTCTTTGTAACGAACCATCCTGTAATAAATTATTGCCAACTTTCTGGCTGTTGCTACGATTGCATACTTTGTACCGCCTTTTGCTTTCATTCGTCTAAAATAATCTCCTAACCAATGATCACTTTTACTTAAACTATTTGCCGCCACCCGAAATGCCTGAGCCGCTGCATTTGGTTTCTTTTTCAAGCGCATACTGCTAATTAATTTCCCACCGGTTATTTTATTGTTCGGACAAAGATTAAGCCAACTAACCCATTTGTTTTCTGTTTCCCACTTGCTTAAATCCGTTCCTGTTTCACTAAGTATTTCTAACGCACCTACCCCACTTATCCCATAAATCTCCATAACATCTACTCCATGTATTTTTTTTAAATAAGTATTTATATCTACACTTATTGAGTTTTTAATCTTCGATTTTTTCTTTTTTTTTACACTACTATCTTCTTGTTGTGTGTTTTCAATTGGATCAATAACATTTTTATCATCTTCATAAATATCATATTCCTGTAATGTCTTTTCGATTTCTTTTTCACACTCTTCTATTTTAACTTGAAAGATCTTATACATTTCATATGAAAGCTTTAGTGTGGCAAGATGTTCTCTTCGCCAATTACCCTCTAATGATTTCATAAGGGTTTGCTTATCAGCTTTTATCCTTTTGTCTATATAAGGCATAAACTTTTCCGGTCTTCTTTCTCCTTCTATTATCGCTTCTATAATTGCAGTGCCTGTTTTACCGACTATATCACTAATAACCGTATGTACTTTTATATTCATCAGTTCAAGAGATTTTTGCATTCGTAAAATATATCGGCTGCTGTCTTGTACCAGACTTCTTCGGAATCGAACTAAGGTACGAAGTGTTTCTGTATGTTCATCAGGTAAAAAACAACTCGTCAGCAATCCACAGCTATGAAGACGTTGTATCCACATTGCATCGTTTTCATCATCTTTTCTTCCGGTGATGTTTTTGGTTGATTTGGCATTGACTAAATACACTTCAAATCCATCTCGAACAAGGACTGTAAACAATTGCTTCCAGTAAACTCCTGTACTCTCCATTGCAACAGTCTCAATACCACTTTGCTTTAACCATTCCGATATTGCTCTTAAATCACAGGTAAAAGCTCCAAACTCTTTTACTACTAATGTGTCACTACTTTCGGGGACTGCTACTGTAAACAAAGTGTCACCAACATCAATGCCTGCTGCATTTGGATTTACAAGTGGCATTGATACAAATTTTTTTGTTTTTTGATTTTTAATTTTCTCATTCATAATCTTAGTATTTTAAAATTATAAAATAGTTTAAAATAATCTCCTTGCCTGTTTGCATGATAAATTTAATCTCCTATGCGGGCTCGATCACCCAATTGAAAACTTAAAGCGCATCCAGAACCATACTTAGAGATGAACTGATGTTCATTGACTCTTAGGTCTTACTGCAAGAAAATATTCTATACAAGTTATTATTCTCAAAACATTGTGCAAGCCCAATCTGGTTACTTAGAGG
>DAORRV010000119.1:0-7079 GCA_035443185.1 Ignavibacteria bacterium
AATGTTTCCGTCCTTTGCCATTTTGATCATCCACTCCCAGCATGAATCAGAAATTTTCATTACAGCAAGCGGAACTGTGATAGCTTTTTTCAGACCTTCCTGCATTTTTTCATTTCTTACTTTTTGCTCGGCATCAGTTTCTTTTGGCATCTTCATAGCTATCATGTAATCGTTGAAGGCATTAGTGTCAGCGTCTATCATTGGAATAAGCTCTTTCATTTTATTGTGTAGCGGCGGAATTAATTCTCTCATGGTCGAATCGAGATGTTCGAACTTTTTATTTCCATAGCTCATCCATCCGACCATTGCACCGAGCGCAGCACCAAGTGCTGCTATAAGCGCAGAGACACTTCCGCCTCCCGGAGCTGAAGTCCTTGCACCGACGAGTTCGACAAAATCCCTGACAGTGAGAGAAGCCAGAGGTTCGTTAGCTTTTTCCTCAATCATATATTCGATGATCCTTTTATCCGGATCGAATTCAGAAATTGAAGAAAGACCAAGTCTGTCAATGACCAGTCTGATCTTTTGTCTTTCATCAAGTATAAATAAATTTTCCTTTTTGAGATAATAGTCGGCTGCCATCAGCATTGCTTCGAGAGGAATGAGTCCGACCAGTTCACTGCCGCAGACTGCGAGATTCATATCACGTGCATCATTTACACATTCTTCAAAAGCAACATGAGGCGGAGAGATCAGATAATTATCAAGATTCAGCGAGACCTGTGCCATGTTATATTCATCCACATACCATCCGATTCCCTTCGTGAAAGGCAGTCTGCCGGGTCCATCTTCTTTCCTTCCCTGCTCACGGATATTCAGAGCAATTTTATGCGCCTGCTCTTTAGTGCCGAGTATATTTACATTATATGCGATAAGAAAAAATCTCGAACCGGTAACTGTGGCACCGGATGCTGGGATAAATTCCTGCGGACCAAAGTCAGGTTTCCATTCGGGTTTGTATATTTTATTTTTTATGCCTTCGTATTCACCTGAGCGAATTTGTTTAAGCATTTTACGTTCGGGATTTGCAGAAGCTTCTTCATATAAATAAACCGGAACACCAAGTTCTTCCCCGACTCTTTTACCGTACTGCTTTGCACATTCGACACACTCTTCTGTAGAAACATTTGCAACTGGTACAAAAGGAACGACATCTACAGCACCCATTCTCGGATGTTCACCTGAATGTTTACTCATGTCAATTAATTCATAAGCCGTCTTGGAAAATTGAAATGCTGCTTCGACAACAGACTCAGGATCACCTACAAAAGTGAACACAGTTCTGTTGGTGGACTTACCCGGATCGACATCAAGCAAAGTAACTCCGCTGACTTTTTTGACTGCATCAGCACAGGCATTGATTATATTTTCATCTCTTCCTTCGGAAATATTTGGAACGCACTCTACAATTTTTTTCATTACTGCTTATTAATATTATTAAAATTATTACAAAATCTAAAATTACTTTTTCAAATTTTTCTTTCGACAGACAATATAAATTCTTTCTGAATGCTGATGGATCTTCTTATCAAATTCATCAACTGTTTCCAAAATTTCAAAATGCTTTTCCAGAGCATCTGTAATTTTTTCTAATTCAAATGAAGACTCTTTTATATTAGATTCATGAAGTTTGAAATCATCATCCTTTTTAAATTCAAATACTTTAAGATTCCAGTTGAATGTATTTACTGAAATTTTTTCAATGTCGGCTATAAGAAAATTTTTATTAAATCTGTTTACAACAGGAGATATTTCAGAGATCAGATCTAATTTATAAAAAGTATTAAAATCAAAAATGAACAGACCATTTTCATTCAGAGAGTTAAAGACATTTTTAAAAACCTTTTTCCATTCATTAAAAAGAAGCAGATGATTAATAGTATCATAGAGACAAAATACAACGTCTTGCTTTTTTCCGGGGATGAAATTTCTGATATCTCCTTTGTGAAGTGCTGACTTTTCTACCTTTGCAGCAGCTAACTTCAGCATGCTCTTGCTTATATCCACGCCTTCAGCATTATAAAATTCAGAAAGATACAACAGATTATTTCCTGTACCGCACCCTAATTCAAAAACTGACTTTGCAGATTTTTTATACTTCTGAATACTCTTTCTAACAAACTTAATATTATCATCAGAATGTCCGAGAACTTCATCATAGAATTTTGATATATTCTGGTAACCGTTTTCTATTGGAATTTGCTTCTTCAGATCTGTAAAATATTAATTTATATTATCATAAAATTTCTGTAAAAAATGTCCGACTCCGTCATCTTCATTTGACTTATCCGTAATATAGTCAGCCATTTCTTTAAGTTCATCGACAGCATTATCGAGAGCAATGTTCGTCCCGCCGAATTCGAACAATTCTTTATCATTATACCAGTCACCGAATACGAGTATCTCATCATTTTTAATCTTAAGATATTTTGAAAGAATTTTCAGACCGGTCTTTTTGCTAATACCTTTACGTGTTATTTCAACATTGAAAACACCATGGAATGACTGTGATCTGAAATATTTCACTTTGAGATACATTCCGAAAGGAAGTCTCATTCGTCTTTGGATTTCTTTCATATTACCTCTGTCATTTCCTGTCATAATAATTTCAAGTACATTATCGAGATAATCGTCATAGGAATCGACAAGTGAGTAGGTAGTTCCGAATCTTGTCATAAAATCTTTTACAACTGAATTATCTTCGGTATAAACAATTCTGTCATTATAGCATAATGCTATTTTGAGATAAAATTTTTCGGCAAGACGAAGAGCTTTTTCGACATACTTTCTGTCGATGACAGAGCGGTTTAAAATTATCTTGCTGTCTTTATCCTGTATCAGTGCACCATTAAGAGAAATTATGGGGATGTTTACATCGAGTTCTTCGGCGATTGGAACAATGGAGGAATGAACTCTCTGTGAGGCAAAGGACAGGAGAATATCTTTCTTTTTTAATTTCTTAACAATTTGTTTAGTAAGTTCACCGACTTCATTTTTACTGGAAATTATAGTACCGTCAATATCTGATACAATAAGTTTTATATTGCTGAACCTTTTTTTTAAATCATTAAACGATAAATTCAAATCCTGATAATTAAATAATTCATATATTTTTAAATCGAATAAGTTATGGCTTGGGCAGTAAGAGCTGTATTGTTAGAGATTTATTCTTTTATTCTTAGGGCTAATAATACTCAGAATAACGAAGATTTTCAAAGTAAAATTAAAAACATTTAATAAATGAGAAGAAAAATTTTCCGTTAATTTTTTTAAAAAACAGTACTCACTTTTTCAAAGCACTCAATGGATCAGGCACTTTATGATGAAGACCGCCGGCAAGAGGGTCATCAAATTTTACAGGGATATTACCAGCGACGGTTCTTTCTTTCCATGACTCTGAAATTTTACCGTCATCAGTTCTGATCATCGAGATACATCCTTCGACAGGACAGACTATAGAACATAAATTACAGCCGACACAATTTTCTTCAATTATGTATGGAACTCTTGTACCGTTATTATTTAAATCAGGAAGTCCGATTGCCTGATGCGCACCGTCTTCACATGCAATATAGCAAAGCTGACAACCAATACATTTTTCTTTATTTATTTCGGCGATGATCTGATAATTCAGATTCAGATTTTCCCATGTCTTAATATTCGGAAGTGCTTTGCCAACCATTTCATCAACAGTGTTAAATCCTTTGTCTTTCATATATGATTCGAATCCTGAAGTGATCTCGCGGATGATACCGAAGCCGTAATGCATGACTGCAGTACAAACCTGAAGTGATGAGGCACCAAGCAAAATAAATTCAACAGCATCTCTCCAGTTTTCAATACCGCCGATCCCTGAAACAGGAATTCCGATACCGGATTCCTGAGCACAGCTTTTTACCATATTAAGTGCAATCGGTTTAACGGCAGGGCCGCAATAGCCGCCGTTTGTACTTTTTCCATCGACGACAGGATAAGGAACAAAATTATCAATATCCACTCCGACAATGCTTTGAATTGTATTGATCAGAGAAATTGCATCAGCACCGCCTTCGCGTGCAGCGATACCCGGTTCAGTAATATCGGAAATATTTGGAGTAAGTTTTACTATTACAGGAGTCTTTGCAACTTCCTTTACCCATGAGACAATTAATTTTAGAATGTCAGGTTCCTGTCCAACAGCTGATCCCATTCCTCTTTCGCACATACCATGAGGACAGCCGAAATTTAGTTCAAGTCCGTCCACACCTGCATTCTCCACATCACGAACTATCTGATGCCATTCAGCACGAGACTCTACCATTAGCGACGCAATGACTGCATGATCAGGAAAATGTTTTTTAACAATTTCGATCTCACGAAGATTGTCTTTCAGAGGTCTGTCGGTGATTAGTTCTATATTATTGAAACCGACCATTCGGTTGTCTCTGTAGTTAACAGTTCCGTATCTGCTTGAGACATTGACAACAGGAACACCGAGAGTTTTCCAAACAGCACCTCCCCATCCTGCATCGAATGCTTTCATGATCTGGTAACCCGAATTTGTAGGTGGTGCAGAAGCCAGCCAGAACGGGTTCGGCGCTTTGATACCTGCGAAATTTATTTTTAGATCCGGCATATGTTTACTGGTTTTGGTTTCTGACAGCAAAACCTGTCAGGTACAATTCCTGTTAAATTAATTCAAAAATTTAAATCCCATCTTTCCTTCCCTGCCATCTCCACCAATATCTAAACCTGACATGTTCCCATTCTACTCCAGTCCAACTTAAATCTTCAACAAATATTCCTCAATACCTTTTCCCGCTGCCTTTCCTTCTGCAACTGCATTAACAACTTCCTTCCCTCCACTGATCACATCTCCTCCTGAAAAATATTTAGGATTAGTTGTCTGATAAGTTTTGTTAATTTTAATCCTTCCTTTTTCATCTGCTTCAAGTCCGCTGATATTTTCAAATAAATCAGACTGCTTCATCTGACCTGTTGCTTTTATTACCATATCACAATCTATTGTAAATTCTGATCCATCTATATTTTCAACCTTCCCATTATCTGTCTTTGTCTTTATAAATTTTACTCCTGATACTTTTTCATTTCCTGTTATTTCTATAGGAGAAACATTAAACAATCCCTGCACGCCTGCATCTTTTGCAAGTTCATATTCAAAATCGTATGCTCCCATTTCTTCCTTACCTCTTCTATATGCAAGAATGACTTCATCAGCTCCAAGTCTTGCAGATTCTGAAGCAGCATCCATGGCAGTATTTCCACCGCCGAGAACAATGACCCTGCTTCCGGCTTTTACTTTATGCTGATTTATTTTTAATTCCGAAATGAATTCCACAGCACCAAAACAATTTTCAAGATCCTCTCCTTTAATATTCACATAATTTGTCTTACCAAGTCCGATTCCGATAAAGACTGCATCATATTCATCTTCAAGTTTTTTAAAATCTTCTTTTGATGAAATAAATGTACTAAAAATTATTCTGAATCCGAGTTGTTTTTGAAGGTAGTTAATTTCATTTAGAGCTTCTTCATTAGTTATCTTATAAGGAGCGACACCATAAAGGGTTAGCCCTGAAGGCTTTTCTTTTGCTTCAAAAATATCAACTTCAAATCCGGATCTTCGGAGTTCACAGGCACATGAAATTCCCGCCGGACCTGCTCCGATGACAGCAACTTTTTTACCATTAGATTTACCGGCTGTAAAAAATTCAATATTATTTTTGATCGCTTTATCAGTTGCATAATTCTGAAGTCGTCCTATTTCAATAGCTTTTACATCCTGAAGGTTATATACGCATGCACCTTCACACAGAACTTCAGTAGGACAGACCTTACCGCATGCATTGCCGAGATAATTGGAATCATAGATCGTCTTTGCCGATCCTGTTACATTTCCTGAATTGATCTGTCTGATGAATAAAGGAATATCGATGCCTGTCGGACATGCACTAACGCACGGCGCATCATAGCAAAAGAGACATCTCGAACTTTCATAATAAGCCTGTGTGTCATTCATCAGAGGTTTTATCTGAGAAAAATTATTCTCAAATTCTGATTCATTATTCGGCTGTTTATATTCAGACATTTTTAATTTAAAATAAATTTAGTTTGAATTAAAGCTTTATAACTCAGTAATTTTTTCATAAGTCTCAGGTCTTCTGTCACGGAAAAAATGCCATGTAGATCTTACTTCTTCTATCATTGCAAGATCAAATTCAGCAACAAGTAATTCATCATTATCTTCAGATGCCTGTGCAAATATCTGTCCGCGCGGATCTACGAAATAAGAAGTACCATAGAACTTACCAAGATTCCATGGCTTTTCAGTTCCGACTCTGTTAATACATCCCATGAAATATCCATTGGCAGCGGCATGAGCCGGCTGTTCAAGTTTCCATAAATATTGTGAAAGTCCTGCGACAGTAGCTGATGGATTATAAACGATCTCAGCACCGTTCAATCCGAGTATCCTTGCACCTTCGGGGAAATGTCTGTCATAGCAGATATAGACTCCTACTTTGCAGTACTTTGTCTGGAAAACGGGATAACCGAGATTACCGGGCTTAAAGAAAAATTTTTCCCAGAAGCCTGATGTATGCGGAATATGATTTTTTCTGTATTTGCCGAGATATTGTCCGTCTGCGTCTATTACCGCAGCAGTATTATACAAAACACCTGCCTGTTCTTTTTCATAGACAGGAACTATGATCACCATATTATATTTTTTTGCATACTCCTGCATTCTTTCGACTGTCGGGCCGGGGACAGATTCTGCGGATTCATACCATTCTTTATTTTGTCCGGGACAAAAATACGGTGTATTGAAAATTTCCTGAAGACAAAGGATTTGAACTCCCTGTCTGCCCGCATCTTCGATGAGGGGAATATGTTTCTGCACCATTGCTTCTTTGATCTCTTCGATAGTACCTTCGCCTTCGGTGATCGGAAGACTCATTTGTATAAGACCGGATTTGATTTTATTAGACATAAAAATTTTCAATTAAAATTCTTTTCAAAAATTTAAAGCAGGGATTAAAATAATTCTTATTTATTTAATAAAAAAGATTATTAAAAGA
>DAORRV010000120.1:0-7002 GCA_035443185.1 Ignavibacteria bacterium
TAATATTTAATATTTAATATTTAATATTTAATATTTAATATTTAATATTTAATATTTAATAAGAGCAGTTAGGAATGACAGGTTTCAAATTTTATTTGCAGATAAATTAAATAGGTATCAATCTGTAATTTAAAAGTTGAAAATTGTCATTTTTAATTTGATTATACCAGAGTCTGTTTTATTTTTCATAGGGCTCTTTTTTATTGGAAATTTTAAATAGTATTTAATTGTGTTTCAAACTGCGTGATAGTTTATTCAATTCACATATGAAAATCTGTGTCATCAATACTTTCCAAATTTAAAAACTGAATTGTAAAATAAATAATATTTAGTTTTATTACTGAAATTTAATTTTAGTAATGATAAAATCTCCGGCAATTGAAATAATAAAGACATTCAGCAGGGACGAATTTAAAAGATTTGTTGAATTTGCAGAGTCACCATATTTCAATAAAAATTCAAATTTACTTAAAGCGGTTAAGTATTTAAAAAAAATATCTTCTGAATTTGACGGAGATAAATTAAACGATGAAAAAATATGGACAGCCGTATTCGGTAAGAAAGAATTCAATTACGGAGTAATGAAAAATCTCACACATGAATTAAAAAAACTTACTGATAAATTTACTTCCATAGAAATTTATTCCAAAAATGATCTGCATATAAATTTCAATATTCTGAATTACTTAAAGTATAAATCCCTTCCGGAAATGTTCGAAAAGACTTTCGTAAATACATTGAAAAAGTATGCAGATGAAAAATTAACATTTGACATTTCCTTATACAGGTATAAGGCGATGGATATTGAAAGAACATTCAGGGTCTATTTTGGAAAACCCGGTTCACATAAAGATCTTAGCGGAGAAAAGTGTATGGACGAACTGTCTTTTTATTTTTTTTCAGCCTACTTTTACAATTCTTATTGTGAAATTGTAGATTCCTCTGTTTACAACTTTAAATCTGATTCTACAAATATCAGGATCTTTACAGATCTTTACAGGGAAAATTTTTACGGAAAGAATCTGCTTGCTGATATTTTTTATAATTCTGTAATGATGTTTATAGAAAGTAACGGTTTTGGATATTTCCTGGAGCTGAAGAAATTGTTTTATGAGAATTTTAACAAACTTCATATTGATATAGGATACAATATCGGGGCTATACTGACTACATACTGCGTTCTTTCAAAACCTGTCCCGGGAAAACATTTTGTTCAGGAAGAGTTTGAGATCTTATGTTTTCTTTTTAAAAATAATATCTTAAAGCACAGCAGTCATAAATATATAGACAGCAATTTATTTTCTAAATTTGCCGATATCTGCGTTGTGCTTGATAAACCAGGGCAGTGCGAAGAGCTTATAGAGAAATGCAGAAATCAGCTCAATCCCGTTAACGGAAAAATCAGAATTCAGATAGCCGACGCACATCTTCAGAATCATCTTAAAAACTATGTTAAAGCTATTGATATAATTTCCCGATCAAAACCTGTTAACTGCGATGAAAAATTAAAACTGCGGGGTATTGAGTTAATTGTTAATTTTAATCTAAAGAATTATGAAACTGTATATACTCTTATAAGAAATTTCAGATCTTTTGTAGAATATGAAAAAATATTAACTGAAACGCATCGTGAAATTTTTATAAACTTTCTTAATTATCTGAAGAGATTAACTGATTTGAATATCAATCTTTACGATCCTTTTAAAATAGAAAACGAGCTATCTTTAATGCTAAAAAAGATCAGCTCTGAAAAAACCGCCAACAGAAAATGGCTGACGTCAGTAATGAATGAGATGTATGAAAAAACTAAAAAGAATTCCTCCAAAAAGAAAAAGATTTAACAGACATATCCGGTAAGAAATTATTAAACGCAAAACCTCATTTAGACCATCCTGTAGTCCGACCTTAAATAATAAACTATAATAAATATTTTACAACAATAAAAAATATTTTTAAGGTGAATAAATTATTTATCATATTTTAAAAATCCTTTCGAAACAGACCGGAAATTAAAAATCCCGGCTAACCACTTTAAAAACCCAATGTGAAAAACTGAATTTTTTCTGTTTTGATATCCGCGCTTATTGATTTAGGTTTGTAAAGTATTTTAACATGCCTGAGTGACATCAGTTATTTTTTATAATAAAATTATCTCAATTACTTCCCGATAGTCACTCAGGAAGAACGCCGATTAAACCCGCTGCTCATGAGGGCGGGTTAAAGGCTTCCTGACAATCTGTAACTAATTATTCACCTGAGATAATTAAAAAATATATTAAAATAAATTAAACAAAAAAAAATGAAGACAAGAATACAACTGCTTACATCAGTTTTTTTAATCGTACTTGTACTAAATTCCCGTGAAGCGTCAGCTAAGCTATTCTGGGATCAGGCTTGTTCATTTAACGGAACAGGCACAAGTTATATTGCTGTAAAACATTCTTCGAGGTTAAACCTGACAGGAAGTTTTAATAGTTAATAGTTAATAAAACAGTTGCGAATTGAATACAAATCAAAAAAATATCTTAAGGTCAAATTCATTAATAATCAAAAACTAATTATGAAAAAACTCATCCTATTTATTTTATCACTTACTCTGTTGATGATATATATGTCAACAAAGAATTCACCGGATTCAAAATCGTTTCCCAAAGAAAACAGATCTTATGAGAGAGTTGATTTAAAGTTTGATCTGACACAGGACTCTCCATTTGACTTGTCAGTTTCATCTGTTCAGCATGATAGATCAAATGAGGTAAAGAGTAATGAAACATCCGACTGGTATTCAACAGCGATGTCAAATATACAAAAGAACGAGTATGATGTAACATATAATAATGAATCAAATACATATCAGTCTCCGAACCGGGCAAACAACATGAGATTCATATATAACAAACGCGGATTCATCGCAAAGCTCCGTAGTAATAAGATTCCTTTGTTTGATGAGTCGGATAAGATGATCGAAGAGATAGATAAAAAGTATAAATATCTTGATGACTGGAAAGTTGACTTCGACCTTCAAAGCGTGAGTAAAGATTTAAAATCAGATCTTAGAAATGATTACCTGGATTTTAATGAAATTGAACTGTCAGCAGGCGGAAATAAAATTTTCATAGAAAACGAAAATCTCAGAATTCAATATTCAAATGATGAAAACGGAATGCGTCAGGATTTTATTGTAAAGAATAAACCCGTGGGAAATGACAGGTTAAGACTGATCATCAATGCCGATACAAAACTGAAAATGCTCACAGGCGGAGATGCGCTGAAGTTTAAAGATGAGAAGGGAGATATAAAATTACAGTATGCTTCTTTGAAAGTCTGGGATGCAAATGGTAAAGAACTAAGAGCTTATTTTGAAAAAAATTACGAATTAGGAATTACGAATTACGAATTAAAAGATAAATCTGACAGCAAAGTAATTCATAATTCATTCCTTATTGTTGTAAATGATGAAGACGCAGCATATCCAGTAACTATAGATCCGCTTTCATCGACTGCAGCCTGGACTGCTGAAATAAATCAGGCAAACGCGAATTTCGGCTGGAGCGTTGCAACTGCCGGGGATGTAAACGATGACGGATATTCTGATGTAATTGTCGGAGCTCCTTATTATGATAATGGTCAGACAGATGAAGGCAGTGTATTTGTTTATCACGGATCTATAAACGGTTTATCTTTATCAGCAAACTGGACAATGGAATCCAATCAGTCATCAGCATTATTCGGATGGAGTGTAGCTACAGCCGGTGATGTAAACGGTGACGGATACAGTGATGTGATAATAGGTTCGCCGACTTATGACAGCGTGCAGACAGATGAAGGGAGAGCATATGTTTATTACGGTTCTGTAAGCGGTCTTCAGGCGGTTCATGCCTGGAAATATGAAACCAATCAGGCAGGTGAAAACTTTGGATACAGCTTAGCTTGTGCCGGTGATGTTAATAATGACGGTTACAGTGATGTGGTAATCGGAAGTCCGTTTTATGATAATGGTCAGACAAACGAAGGAAGAGTTTATGTATTTAAAGGTAGTACCGGAGGATTGCCTGTTACAGCAGACTGGACATATGAAATGAATACTTTAGATACATATCTTGGATTCAGTGTTGCTACAGCCGGAGACATTAACGGAGATAATTTTTCCGATATAACAATCGGAGCTCCGAGGTACGATATCGGACTTCCTGACTACGGAAGAGTGTATATATTTCACAGTAACGGAAATACCTTTCCGGCTACACCTACAACTACAAGAACCGGGCTTCAGACTGGCGAAAATTTTGGATACAGTGTAAGCACAGCCGGTGATGTAAATGGTGACGGATACTCTGATATTATGATCGGCGCGCCACTGTATACTAACGGTCAGGTCGATGAAGGAAGGTGTTACTGTTATCTTGGATCTTCCTCAGGTATTGGAGCTGCTGCAGTATGGACACAAGAGAGCAATGAAATCAGCGGACAATTCGGAATCAGCGTATCGACAGCAGGCGATTTGAATGCCGACGGGTTTGCAGATGTAATACTCGGAGGAAATTATCTTGATAACGGTCAAACAGATGAAGGCAGAGCGTTTGTTTATCTTGGATATTCAGGCGGGTTAAGTTCCGGTTCAGCAATTATATACGAAAGCAATCAGTCGAATTCGAGGTTTGGAATCAGCGTAGCGACAGCAGGAGACATAAATGGGGACGGCTTTAGTGATGTAATTGTCGGTTCACATATGTTTGATAGTCCAAGTGCTAATGAAGGCAGAGCATTTGTTTTCTTAGGATCAGCAATTGGGATGAGCAGCGCTTTCGTCTGGAGCTCTGAAAGTAATCAGAGTAATTCAGATTTTGGTTTTTCGGTTTCATCAGCCGGCGATGTTAACGGAGACGGATATTCTGATGTGATTGTAGGCGCTCGTAGATTTGATAACGGACAAACAGATGAAGGAGCTGCCTTTGTCTATCACGGATCAGCATCAGGATTATCTTCATTTTCAAACTGGAGCTTGGAAGGAAATCAGGTGAATGCATATTTTGGAACGTCAGTATCCTCTGCAGGTGATGTGAATGGTGATGGGTATTCTGATGTAATTGTGGGAGCTCCATATTTCGACAACGGATTTACTGATGAAGGAGCAGCATTTGTTTATCACGGATCAGCTTCTGGACTTTCAGCCACAGCAGGCTGGAGCGGTGAAAGCAATCAGGAGAGTGCGCTTTTTGGGTTATCGGTTTCAGGCGCCGGCGATGTAAATGGTGACGGATATTCTGATTTAATAGTCGGGGCAAGAGATTTTGATAATGGACAAACCGATGAAGGCGCTGCCTTTGTATATCACGGATCCGGTTCAGGAATATCATTAAGCTTCAGCTGGAGTAGTGAAATTAACCAAGCGAATTCACAATATGGGTTTTCAGTTTCGAGCGCCGGGGATGTAAACGGAGATGGATATTCTGATGTGATAGTTGGGGCGAACAATTATTATAACGGAATATCAGGTGAAGGCGCGGCTTTTGTCCATTATGGATCCGTCTCAGGTTTGTCCTTATCATCAGACTGGAGTGTTGAAAGTAATCAGGCAAATTCAAATTTTGGGTTTTCAGTTTCATCAGCCGGTGATGTAAACGGAGACGGATACTCGGATGTGATAATCGGAGCAAATTTATATGATAACGGACATACAAATGAAGGTAGAGCCTTTGTCTATAACGGATCAGCTTCAGGACTCTCCACAATTATATCCTGGAACGCTGAAAGTAATCAGGCAAATTCAAATTTTGGGAATTCAGTATCATCAGCCGGTGATGTAAATGGTGATGGTTATTCTGATGTGATAGTAGGCGCTCCATTTTATGATTATAATCTGGAAAATGAAGGGAGAGTATATGTTTATCACGGTTCGGCTGCAGGCTTATCTTCAGCCACAAACTGGACCGCTGAAAGCATTATTGCGTTTGCGAATTTGGGATATTCAGTATCATCTGCCGGCGATGTCAATGGAGATGGTTATTCTGATGTGATAACCGGTGCTGCTACATTTAGCAATGGACAAATCAATGAAGGATCGGCTTTTGTTTATTATGGTGGAAATGGAATTAGTGAAGCTCTTCGTTCTACAGTAAACCAGTATAAATACGGAACATCTGATATTGTAAGCTCAGATGGCATTACCGGTTCAAACGGTAAAGTCAGAATAAGTCATTTCGCTAAAAGTCCTTTTGGGAAAGCTACAGTAAGATTAGTATCGGACATTCAGCAAAATGGAATTCCATTTACAGGAGGAAGTAAAATTACAAACAGCGTATCCTATAACAGTGTGTCATCTTTTAAAAATCTTGGACTTACCGGAAGTGATTTCACTTATGATATTACAGGATTAAATTCTGAAAAGCAGTATAAGTGGCGGACCCGTCTTCAGTATACAATGACTGCTTACCCATTTCAGAAGTTCGGTCCGTGGAGATATTATAACAACTTCAGTTCGGAATCTCAGGGAGGATTCAGACCAAAGAGTAATGATGTTAATCTTAATCTGACAATGCTGATACAGGGATTTTATGACTCATCATCTGATTTTATGGTTCAGGACACAGCAAGAGTCTATCTGAGAAACAGTTCGCCGCCCTATGCAATAACTGACTCAGCCATTTCCATTCTGAGCAATACAGGTGCAGGTACATTTTTATTATCAAATGCTGTGAACGGAACCGGATACTATATTCAGCTTCAACACAGGAATTCCATCGAGACATGGAGCAAGACAGCTCAGCAGTTTACTTCATCTGAGCTGAGTTATAATTTCTCTACAGTTAATACTCAGGCATACGGAGATAATCTGATACAGGCGGACAATGCGCCGGTTGTATACGCAGTATACAGCGGCGATGTAAATCAGGACGGAGTTATAGATATAGCAGACGGAAGTCTGATAGATAACGACGCTTTAAATTTCAACTCAGGATATCTGCCGACGGATGTGAACGGGGATGATATAGTTGATGTGGC
>DAORRV010000121.1:0-6962 GCA_035443185.1 Ignavibacteria bacterium
CTAAGTCACTAAGTCACAAAGTTCAATATTTTTTAACTTTTTTCCTTTGTGTCTTAGTGTCTTGGTGGTAAGATCAGCCACAAAGACACTAAGTCACTAAGTCACAAAGTTCAATATTTTTTAACTTTTTTCCTTTGTGTCTTGGTGTCTTGGTGGTAAGATCAGACAATACTTTAAACACTGAAAAAACAAATTAAAATTTTTATCTTTACGAAATCAAATTTTGAAAAAAACCAATACTACTTTAACGGACGAATTCGTTGAGTTCGTCGAAATTGTAAAAAGACTTAGAGTTGACTGCCCCTGGGATAAAATTCAGACACACTTGTCATTGAGAAGATGCCTTTTGGAAGAAACCTATGAAGTGCTTGAAGCCATTGACGAAAATAAACCGGTTGAACTAAAAAAAGAGCTCGGCGATTTACTTTTGCAGGTTGTTTTCCATTCTAATATTGCCGAAGAAGAAAACGAGTTTACTCTCAAAGAGGTCATCGAATCTGAAACAGAAAAACTCATAGCGAGACATCCGCATGTATTCGGTGATGTCAAAGTAAAAGACAGCGACGAAGTAAAGCGTAACTGGGAGTTACTCAAAAAAAATGAAGGCAGAAAATCTGTGATAGACGGCATTCCTGAACAGCTTCCTGCTTTACTGAAAGCATACAGAATTCAGGAGAAGGCTTCAAAGGTTGGATTTGACTGGAAGGAAGAAGAGCCGGTATTTGACAAGATACGTGAAGAGCTTGAAGAACTTAAAATTAATGTGAATTCAGGAAAAGATCAGAAAGAAATAGAAGATGAATTCGGTGATGTACTTTTTTCTCTGGTAAATTTTGCGAGGTATCACAAAATAAATCCTGAAGATGCTTTGAGAAAAACTGTCAGCAAATTCAAAAAGAGATTTAATAAAATTGAGGATTTTGCAAATGAAAATGATGTTGAGCTTGAAGCAATGACACTTGAAGAAATGGACGCTGTTTGGAATAAAGCAAAAGAATAAATAATGTAAAAAGTATTTAAAATTTAAAGAGGTTTAAATGTAATGGAATTAAAGAAGGACAGATCGATCGGAGTAATAATTTTTCATTTGAATAATGGTGAACCTGAGTTTCTGATAATTAAACACAGACAGGGTCACTGGTCATTTGCAAAGGGTCATAAAGAAAAGGAAGAGAGTGATTATCAGACTGCAATACGCGAACTAAAAGAAGAGACCGGAATAAAGGATGCAAATTTTATTTCAGATAAAATTGAATTGAGCGAGATGTATAAATTTAATTCAGCAAATAATTTCAAAATTGAAAAGTCTGTAGATTATTTTATTGCAGAAGTTCCAACTAATGAAGTTAATATAGACAACATGGAAATATTAGAGTATCAATGGCGGAATTTATGTTCCGGATTAGAACTGGTTACATTTGCAGAATCAAAAAACATTTTAAATAAAGCATACGAAATTATTATAAATAAAAACAAAAATGTTATATAAACAATATCGTAAAAGTTTCAATAAATTTATTAGAGGGTTAGTATTTTCTGCGTTAATCGTTATTGTCAGTACAGGGAATTCATTTTCAAAGGACAACTTAAGTATACTTAAAGAGAACATTGATCTGATACTTTCGGGTGTCAGCGGAAATGTTTCCGTACAGGTAGCAAGCGCAGATAAGTACGACTTAATATATGAATATAATCCGCAGCTTAAAATGATTCCTGCATCGATCACAAAAATGATCACAGCAGCAGCTGCACTCGAATATCTCGGCACCGATCATAATTTCCGCACAGTATTATACTCTGATGACAGTAATATAAGCGACGGAATAGTTAACGGAAATATTTATCTGAAAGGTTTCGGCGATCCCGATCTGAATACAAACGATCTTAATTATCTTGCGAAATTATTTGCAGCAAAAAACATTACTGAAGTCACAGGAAATTTAGTCTTTGATGAATCCTATTTAGATAATCAGTATTACGGTTTATCAAATTTTTATCAGGGTGATACGAAAAGTAATTACTGGCCGTACGTCAATGCTCTTTGTCTGAATAAGAATCACGGAACTACTGACCCTTCTTCTACAGCAGGAAATATTCTTGCAGATGCTTTAATTTATGAAAATGTAAAACTCGGCGGTATTGTAATTTCAGGTGTCACTCCTACAGGGGCTAAAGAAATTGCTGATGTCTCTCATTCCATGTATAATGTATTGTCACAAATGAATAAAGCCAGTGACAATCATTCGGCAATAACAGTATTTAAAGTGATCGGTGCAGCTTATGATTCTCCTCCGGGATCACTTGATAAAGGTGAATCAGCAGTAATAGAATTTTTGACTTCAATGGGAAATACAAGAAGCAATTTTGAGATACTTGAAGGATCAGGTTTAACAAGGTATAATACAGTAAATTCAGATCTATATATCAGACTTCTGAAATATATGTATGATGATCTGAAAGGGTTTGATTATTTCTATAATTCACTTGCTGTATCAGGGGTAGATGGAACTCTCAGAAACCGCATGATAGGAACTGAAGCTGAAGGAAATATTCATGCAAAAACGGGAACCCTGAATTCAGTAAGCGCACTTTCCGGGTATGCCGTTACCAGAGATAATGAGCTTTTGCTTTTTTATATTGCGATGAACGGATTCGGAGGAGGAAATAATGGACCAAGAAATATACAGGATCAGGTATGTGAACAGCTTTGTATGTATTCCAGAAATTAATTTTATATTAAAATGTCTGATACTGATATTAAAGAAAAAATTATTTTTGACGGAGAGAATGATGTACTGCATAAACTCATCCTTTTCAATTCCAATCATATATGGGATGAAGTAATATTGCAGTTACAAAAAGCTACTGGATTTGACATTCTCCAATGTGAGCAGATTGCGGTCATTGCCCACACCAAAGGAAAAGCTGTTGTATGCTCAGGTGACATTCCAAAACTTAACGGGATAAATTCTGTGCTTAAGGAAATCAAACTCGTTACAGAGATAGAATAGTACAATTAAAAATTAAGAATTAAGGATTAAGAATTAATCTAATACGATCTTTTTTAATCGCAAAATGGTCAGAAAATTTTCATTGAATCTTGTTGAGATATTTAGCTAAATATTTAATAGCACGATTCTGAATAATTTGAAAGTATATCCCACTTAAAAAAGGGAAGGAGCAATTACAGTAAATTAAATCTAAACGGTCTTTCAAATCCAAAAATCAGATTTTAAAACTCAACAAACTTTTAACGAAATTGAAATTTAAATTAGAATCAAAATATAAACCTGCGGGAGACCAGCCGGCAGCTATAAAGGAACTGACTGAAGGTATCGAGAGAGGTGATAAATTTCAGACCTTCCTCGGTGTCACAGGTTCGGGAAAAACTTTTTCTGTATCTAATGTAATTGAGAATATAGGAAAGCCGGTGCTTGTAATGTCACACAATAAAACTCTTGCAGCACAGCTTTATGGTGAGTTCAAAAGATTTTTTCCCAATAACAGAGTTGAGTTTTTTATTTCATATTATGATTATTACCAGCCCGAAGCTTACATACCTTCATCCGATACATACATTCAAAAAGACCTTTCAATAAATGAAGAGATCGACAGACTCAGGCTCAGAGCTACTGCGTCTATACTTGAAGGAAGAAATGATGTTATAGTCATATCATCCGTGAGCTGTATTTACGGTATCGGTGCTCCGCAGGAATATGCAGAACAAATGATCCTGCTAAAGGTTGGAGATAAAATTTCGAGAAAAGTTTTGATGTCGAGACTTGTGAACATTCACTACGTCAGGAATGACACAGATTTTCTACGGGGGACTTTCAGGGTGAGAGGGGACAACATTGACCTCATTCCCGCTTATGAAAATAATACCGGAGTGAGGATAGAGATATTTGATAATACAATTGAAAAAATTTCATACATAAACAGGGAAGACGGGAATGTGATCGGCAATGATATAAGTGTAGTTATTTATCCTGCGAAATATTTCCTGACAAGCAAAGAAAAGATCGATGATGCGATCGTTGACATCCGCGCTGAACTTGAAGTTCAGATCGAATATTTTAAAGCTCAGGGAAAAGCGATTGAAGCACAAAGGATCGAGCAGCGGACTAACTTTGACATAGAGATGATACAGGAGATCGGGTACTGCAACGGTATTGAAAATTATTCCAGACACATGGACAGACGGGAGCCGAATTCCAGACCATCCTGTTTGTTTGATTATTTCCCAAAAGATTTTTTATTGGTAGTGGATGAATCACATGTAACAGCTCCGCAGATCAGAGGAATGTACAACGGCGACAGGATGCGTAAAAAAACTTTAGTGGAATACGGATTCCGTCTGCCGTCAGCACTTGACAACAGACCAATGACATTCGAAGAATGGGAATCGATGATAAAGCAGGCGATCTTTGTGAGTGCAACTCCCGGAGATTATGAACTGGAAAAAAGTGAAGGTGTCGTAGTCGAACAGATCATCAGACCGACGGGACTTCTGGATCCTGAGATTCAGGTAAGACCTGTGAAAAATCAGATCGATGATCTGATAAATGAAGTGAGAGTAAGAAGTAAAAGAGGGGAGAGAGTTCTCGTTACTACTCTTACGAAAAGAATGAGCGAAGATCTTACGGATTATCTCGAAGGAATAGGTATCAGAGTGAAGTACATGCATTCGGAAGTGGATACACTTGACCGTGTGGAAATATTAAGAAGTCTGAGACTTGGAAATTTTGATGTACTGGTCGGAGTAAATCTTTTGAGAGAAGGACTCGATCTTCCCGAGGTTTCATTAGTTGCAATACTCGATGCTGATAAAGAAGGATTTCTCAGATCGGAAAAATCGCTGATGCAGACTGCAGGAAGGACTGCCCGAAATGCAAACGGACTTGTGATAATGTATGCGGACAAAGTTACTAAATCGATGGACAAGGTAATAAAAGAAACTGCACGAAGAAGGGAAATTCAAATGCAGTATAATAAAGATCACGGCATTACTCCTGAGACAGTTTTGAAAACTTATGAGGAAATAATGTCAGCGACTATAGTAGCAGATTCCAAAGTAAAATACGAAGGCAAAAAAGATAAAGTAGAAAAGAAATCTACTCTTAGTATACTTACGGATCCTGTAAGCAAAAAAATAAATTCCGAACAGAGGAAAGAGCTTATGGAACAGTTAAGAAAAGAAATGATAAATGCTGCGAAGGATCTGGAGTTTGAAAGAGCTGCTGAGCTGAGAGATGAGATTGATAAACTCAACAAGTAAATGTTCAATGTTCTAGGTTCAATGTTCAATGTTCTATATTCTATGTTGAAACTTATACACATTTCCATCGAAATAACTTACTAAAAACCAAACGAAAAAATAGACTATGATTATGAAATTACTACTTTTCAATTTTATCTTTATTATTTCCATCACATCTGTTTCAATTTCCCAGCAACCTCCAAACAACATGCATCTTCTTGGAAATTTAAATCAACACAGCCTCCCTCCGCAGTTTAATGCTCCATGGAGTTATGCTGCAATTTGGGGATATCAATCTCCCGATAACAGAGAATATGCTGTGCTTGGGTGTGCGCTTGGAACTGCTTTTTATGATGTTACTGATTCTGCAAATATTCATGAAGTAGGATACTTTCCTAATGTTATAGACACATTAAATCCTGATCAGGGAGTTTTATGGCAGGAAATGAAAGTATATTCTCATTATGCTTATGTAGTATCTGAAGCTGATACAAGCGGAGTAAAAATTTATGATCTGCAGTATTTACCTGATTCTGTAGTATATGTGAAAAAATTTATTGCTGCAGGTCACAGAAGTACACATTCTATTTCACAGGAAGGACCCTACTTATATCTCAACGGTTCAAATTCTTCATTCGGCAACGGTACTGCAGTACTTGATCTTTCACAGGATCCTGTAAATCCTGTGCTCAGGGGTAAATGGAATACCAGATATATCCATGACTGCAGAGTTTTAAATGATACTATTTTTGCAATGAATATAAATCAGGGTGACGGACAGATCACGGTGATTGATGCACGCAACAAGGATAGTCTGAAAACAATAACTCAATGGTTTAATCTTCCGAATCCGGCTCCTCACAATAATGCTCTTACTGCTGACAGAGATTATTTATATGCCACAGATGAAGTAGGACCGCTTCCCAGATTACTTAAAGTCTGGGATATCAGAGATCTGTCAAATGTTGTACAGGTTAATACATGGCAGCCGACCGGTATTACAACTTCAATAGTTCACAATGTAGAGATCTACGGAGATACTGCAGTGATAGCTCATTATACAGCAGGAGTGAGAGTGCTTGATATTTCAAATCCGGTAATGCCTGTTGAGATTGGCTGGTACGATACTTATCCGGCCAGTAACAATAATTTATATCAGGGCTGCTGGGGAGTTTACAAATTTCCATCCGGAAAGATCATTGCATCTGATATGAATACGGGTTTGTATGTTTTAAAAATGGGAAAAACTGTAGGCATAAATAATAATGTCACTGAGTTAAATGAATTCAGACTTGAACAGAACTATCCAAATCCATTCAACCCGAAAACAATTATAAATTACGAATTGGGAAATAAGAATTTTGTTTCAGTGAAAGTATATGATGTGCTGGGTAATGAAGTCAGAACTTTGGTAAATGAAAACAAACCTGCCGGAAGTTATTCAATTGAATTCGACGGTAGTGATCTTTCGAGTGGTATGTATTTTTATAAACTGACAACAGATAGTTTTAATGAAGTAAGGAAAATGATTTTATTGAAGTAACTAAATTTTTATTTCAAAAACTTTCATTTTAAAAAGTTTATAAAAAATGAGCTTCGGGAAAATTCCTGAAGCTCTTTTTTTTATTAACGTTAGAAGTATTTTACAAAAAAAATCCCGCCTGTAATACATTGCCGTTAAGAATTCTTGAGAAATTGTAAA
>DAORRV010000122.1:0-6847 GCA_035443185.1 Ignavibacteria bacterium
TAACTATTAACTATTAACTATTAACTATTAACTATTAACTATTAACTATTAACTACTAACTATTAACTACTAACTATAAACTTCCAGTCTACATTAAGTTTACCGCATCCACATCAATCGTGATCATTACTTTTTTAGGAATGTTACTCTTTATATAATATTTCACTTCATTCAATATCCATTTCAGAAATGCTCCCGATATATCTTTTTCTTTAATTGATTTTATAATGAGATGAAATCTGTATTTATCTTTTAATTTTGAAAACAGAGGAGGATTAGGAGGAAGTACTTCTAATAATTTTTCTTTGTCCATTGAAATGACCAGATTGAACAATTCCTTGATCTTACTTTCGCAAAGATTCTTATCTTCGGATTTTGATTCAATAATTACAAGTCTGCTGAAAGGCGGATAATTAAGTTGTCTTCTCACTGCAATTTCCTTTTCATAAAAATTTATGTAATCGTGATTCTTCACATTCTCAAATACATAAAATTCTGAATGATTTGTCTGTATTAAAACTTCGCCAGCTTTCTCGCTTCTGCCGCTCCTCCCTGACACCTGTGTAAGTATCTGAAAAGTTTTTTCTGTTGCACGGAAGTCCGGATTCAAAAGTCCGATGTCAGCATTCACTACTCCGACCAGTGTCACATCCGGAAAGTCCAGACCTTTGGAAATGATCTGTGTTCCTGCAAGTATGTCTATTTTCTTATCATAAAAATCTTTCAACAATGTATGGAACTGTCTCTTTGAATTCAGAGAATCAGAATCAATTCTCTTTATAATTGCGCGTGGAAAAATTTTCTCCAGCTCTTCCTCTACTCTTTCAGTCCCCGCACCTTTCTCAATGAGCTTGTCGGATCCGCATGATGAACAGACTCTGTTCTTCTTTTTACTAAATCCGCAGTAATGACATTTCTGAAGATCGATGGCTTTGTGAAATGTCAGTGCAATATTACATCTGATACACATCTCCACTTCACCGCAGCTAAGACATTCCAGATAAGAATGATATCCCCTTCTGTTTTGTAAAATTATTATACTTTCTTTTTTCTCAAGCCTCTCCCCTATTTCATATATCAGATCTTTTGAAAGAAATCTGATCTTTACTTTATCAATCGTGTCAAAAAAATCTTTTTTCTTAAATTTATAATCACTGTTATCATATTCATTATCCTCATCCTTTTCTTTTTTTAAAAGATCAATAATTCTTATATCCGGCATTTTAATATTTGAAGCTCTTAGCGGCAAACTGAACAAAGCGTATTTTCCTGTCTGCCCGTTATAATATGATTCCAGTGAAGGTGTAGCCGATCCGAGTACTACCGGTGCATTGTTAAGCAAACCTCTGTAAATTGCGCAGTCCCTGCCATTATACTTCGGAGAATTTTCCTGCTTATAAGATGAGTCATGCTCTTCATCTACTACTATGATTCCGATATTTTTCAAAGGTGCAAAGACAGCAGACCTGGCTCCGATCACAATTTTCACATCACCGTTTAATATCCTGTCAAATGTATCCCGCCTTTCGCCTTCGGAAAGTTTACTGTGAATGACTCCGATAATATTTCCAAATGCACTTCTGAATCTGTAGATCAGCTGTGGTGTAAGTGAAATTTCCGGAACTAGCACTATCGCTGTCTTCTTTTTCTTTAAGACTCTTTTGATAAGATTGATGTATACTTCAGTTTTTCCGCTGCCCGTAACTCCATAGATGAGAAATACTTTAAAAATTTCCTTATCTGTATATTCAGATATTCCTTTTAGAATTTTTTCCTGATCAGGATTTAGAGTCAGCGTCTTATCATCTTCTCTGAAAATATCCTCTGACTGTCGGAATTCACGTTCCTCTTTTATTTCAATAAGTTCTTTTAGCAATAAAGAATTTACAGAAGATGAACTGATGCCGCATAATTCTGCTGCTTCTCTTATAGAATTAAATCTGTCCTCAGAGAGAAGTTTTAAAAATGCAATCTGTTTATCGGAGCGTATCTTATGCTGTATAATTATTTTATCAATTTCCTTTAAGCTGAAATTCAGACGGGCAGTCCTAATTTTCTTTTCACTGACAGGCTTTGAGAATTGATTTTCAGAATATATGATTTTCTTATTTTCTAATATCTTTATATAAGAAGATAAGTCTTTGAAATTCAGCTTTCTCTCTAACTGCTTTTTTGTTGCAAACTCTTTATCCTCAAGAGCTTCTATGATCTTCAAATAAATTTCTTCTTTCAGTTCTGAATCATCAAGCTCTTTCAGATATTTCTCATGCAGTTTATAAAATTTATCTGAACTTATATTCATCCTGCCCGGTAATGCTGAAAAAATTACTTCACCTATTGGAGCGCAATAATATTCCGAAATCCACTTGCAGAATTCCATCAGTTCATCTTTGATAATTACATTGCTGTCGATCAGGTCTAGTATTGTTCGTAATTTTTGATGCTCCGTATTATCTATCACACTAACGATAATTCCTGTGATCTTTTTATTTCCAAAACCAGCAAGTACTCTTTTACCCGGTATTGCTGATGAAATTAAATGAGGAGGGATCTTGTAAGTGAAAAGGTTATCTAAAGGCAGATTAAAAGCGACATTGGCAAAAAGTTCACTCACTTACTTTGAATAAAATTAATAATAAATATGTTCTTTCGTTTTCAGTTTTGTATTTACATTATTTGCAGCCTGATCATATACGCTTTCTAAACAGCATCGTAATATTTGCAATTACAAAAGTGATCACTACTCCAAATAATGTAAACCATGTAAGATTTATTGCCGGCATTACTCCAAATTTTGGCAGAATGAACAGCAGCGAGAGAATTACAATCGCAAAGGTATATGAAATGACAGCGTCTTTTAATTGTGCTTTAACGCTCATTATGCCAAGCAGGAATACTCCGAGCAGTCCTCCGTATATCAGCGACTGAATCTTAAGTGCAAAATCAACTGCGGGATTTGTTTCACTCTGAAATAAAAGTCCTGTTCCCATTATCACTATCGCCCAAAATATAGTCGCCAGTTTTGAATATTTTAATTCATCCTTCTCATCTTTTATAAATTTCTTTCCCTTGAAAAGATCAAGTATAGTAGTGGATGCAAGTGAGTTAAATGTCGATGACAATGTTGACATCGAAGCTGACAGTAATCCTGCGACTACAATCCCCGCCAGTCCGACCGGCAGACTCTGTACAATGAACATTGGAAAGATTTCATCTGACTTTGTAAGATTCTGACCATTTATAACAAGACTTTTAAAATCGACACCTTCATATAATGCATACAGCATTAATCCAACTACTAAAAATATTGTGAATTGAACAGTTACAATTATTCCGCTCACTATCACTGCTTTCTGTGAAGATCTTTTATCTTTACAGGTCAGCAGCCTTTGCACGATCATCTGATCAGTACCGTGTGAAGCCATTGCCAGAAATGCGCCGCCGACAAGTCCGCCGATCAGTCCATATCCGCCTGTGAAGAATGATGAGAAACTGTCCGACATCTTAAGATTGAATATCTGAAACTTATCACCCGGATTAGCAAAAGCTGTGACATCATCCCATCCGTTCGGCAACAAATTATAAATTATAACCATAGATGCTACAGCTCCGAATGTATATACAAACATCTGAATCACATCAGTCCATATCACAGCTTTGATCCCGCCGATATAAGAATAGATCAAAGTGATTACTCCGACAATTAGAATACATTCAAAATATCCAAGACCTGTGATGAATTTTATCGGAATAGCTGTTGTAAATAATCTCACTCCGTCAGCAAAAATTCTCAATAGTATAAAAGTTACCGAAGCATATTTTCTCATCGGTTCGCCGAATCTGTTTCCCAGGAACTCATATGCTGTCTCCATATTTCCTGAATAATATCTTGGAATGAAAACCATTGCCACGATTATTCTCCCTATCAGAAATCCTATGGAGAGCTGAAGAAAATTCATGTTGGAAATATATGCAAGCCCGGGGATACTGATGAAAGTCAGCGTGCTCGTCTCAGTTGCAACTACAGAGAAACATGCCGCCCACCAGGGAATATTTCGGGACCCAAGGAAATAATCTTTTACAGAAGTCTGCTTACCCGAGGTTATGATTCCGAATATTGCAACGGCGATCAGGTAGACAATTATTATTGTATAATCAACTGGGGAAAAATTTATCAAGTGGTTATAATTTATTATTTAATTTATTTGCTTAGTATCTTTAAATATTATCTAATTAGAAACTTTTTAGTCCGAAAAAATTCAATCATTAAAAAAGAGTTTAAAATATTTTAGAATATGTTGTTTATCAATCAAATCAAATTAAATACTAACTCCATTTGAATTTTGACTATTAACTTATTTTGATAATCCGCCTGTGATAAATTGCCGAAGAGAAATTCTGAGCTATGGCGTTAAGCAAAAATATACTGTTTGACGAACCTGTTAGTGTTTTTCTAACAGGTGAGGAGTTTATATTTTTGTAGCCATGCGAAAGAATTTCCGGCAATTTATCACCAGCGGCGATTTTTTTGGTTCTTTTTTGATCGCTCAAAAAAGAACAGGTGAAACTATAAATATCTAATATAATACTAAAAGTTTTATACAAATATCTTCTATAAATTTATTCAATCTTAATCTTCTCTTTTAAAAAATACCCTCTCTCATTCTTACCAATTTTACCTGCCATATTATGCGGATCATGTTCAAAGAATATCATCATTTCATTCTCAGTTATTTCTTTCAGATATTTATGTTTTTCTTCAAGTGTAGTCAGCGGAAAAAGATCATATCCCATTATATATGGAGCAGGAATGTGCCCGGCAGTTGGAATCAGATCAGCAAGATAAAGCATGGAATTTTTTTCATCAGAAATTTTAATCATCTGCATATTATTTGTATGTCCGTTCACAGGGATCAGTGAAATGAATTCATCAAACTTCTGCTCACCGTCTGTCAAATTCAAAACTTTAGCCTTTTCTAATGGTTTATAATTTTCCGGAAAGAAGCTTGCGCGGTCTCTCTCAGATGGGTTCAGAGCCCATTCATACTGCTTCTTTTGTACATGATAAACTGCATTTGGAAATGAAGGGACAGGTTCGTTGTTTTCATTATATTCAGTATTTCCGCCTGCATGATCGAAATGAAGATGTGTCAGTATTACATCAGTGATATCACTTTTACTCAGCCCGATATCTGTCAGACTTTTCTCAAGAGTATATTCTGAATAATCCACATCATAGATCTTATTTACTTTTTCTGAAAGTTTATATCCGATCCCTGTATCGACAAGAATTTTTTTCTTACCATTGTCCAGAAGTAATGCTCTCGTGCACATATCGATCCTGTTCTGTTCATCAGAAGGATTTGTTTTCTGCCAGAGATTCTTTGGCACTACGCCAAACATTGCTCCTCCGTCAAGCTTAAACAATCCCGTTTGTACAGGATGAATAGTATAATCCCCTATTTTCATTTTTAAAATTAATTTCAGTCATTATAAAGATTATGATTTTAATTTTATATGTAAAATAAAATTGTATTTCCGTCATTTGGTGTTACCACGAAATCACAAAGGCACAAAGCTTTGCCTCAAAGGCTCGAAGACTCAAAGACTTAAAACTTAATCATAAACTCCCTCCCCTTGGCAAGGGGAGGGCCGGGGTGGGGTTGTCAAAACGACAGCTAATGTAATTTAATGCTCAATCAATCAAAATATTTTAAACTATACAATTAATACATTTGAATTTAATTTAACAATAAATGTATATAACTTAATCCAAAAAAAAATAGACTTATGAAAATTATATTAAATTTATTTCTCCTATTAATTGCGTTTACGAATTTATTCTCCCAAAACGCATCTACTTACTTCCCTGCTAATCCGGGATATAAATGGTTTTATAAAAACACACCGCTTGACTCAATAAATAATCCAATAAATTCTCAATCGACTTTTCAGGTTGATTCATTTGCAACTAATGTGGATTACAATGGACTGCCTGCTGCTTTAGTATTATCACAGTCCGGTCTGACGAATATAAATCAACAGGGATTATTTACTGATTCAATTTATTATAATTTTCAGTCGACGAATGGTTTCTATTTTCTTAACCCTTTAAGTTTTTTAACTTCTATTCCTGTGTTTGATTCTGTTGCATTCATACAGTTTCTCAAGTCGTTTGAAGGATGGTACAGCTATTACAGATTTGCTCAAAATGTAAATACAAACTATACGCTGTTCTCAAGAGATACAACCGTTACATTTGATTCTCTTACACTTCCGCTAAGAGTTTCTGCAACAGGCAGGAGACTTAATGATCAGACAATATCAACAGTGAACGGAAATTACAATTGCAAAAAATTTTTAATTACATTCGGGATTAGCTACGGACTTCTTCCGCCTTTAATTTACATTCCGATCGTCAGCATTCCTGATACAGTTTATATTGCGCAGGATGTCTGGATAGTAAAAGACGTGATACCATCAGTAAGTGTAGATCTGAATACACTCGGAATTGATTTTGCATTTACCATTCCGGGGAATATAAAAGAACTTACTCAAAGTATGGTAGGAATTTCCGGTCAGCAAAATTATGCTCCTGATAATTTTTCATTATCGCAAAATTATCCAAACCCATTCAACCCAAGTACATTAATAAATTACGAATTACGGGTTACGGGTTTTGCAAAGTTGATTGTTTATGATATTCTTGGAAATGAAGTCGCTACTCTCGTTAATGAGAAACAGAATGCGGGAAGTTATTCAGCCGAGTTTGACGGAAGCGGTTTTTCAAGCGGAGTTTACTTTTATAAGCTGGATGCGGGTGAGTTTTCTGAGACGAAGCGGATGA
>DAORRV010000123.1:0-6762 GCA_035443185.1 Ignavibacteria bacterium
TCAACTCAGGATATCTGCCGACGGATGTGAACGGGGATGATATAGTTGATGTGGCAGATGCTGTGTATGCGGATAATAACGGTTTTAATTTTGTGGGGGCGATAACTCCTTAATAGTTAATAGTTAATAGTTAATAGTTAAGAGTTAGTAGTTAATAAAACAGTTGTGAGTTGCGAATGAGGAGTTCCATTTGAAGAGTTTTAAGTGTCAATTAATTCGCTTTGAAATAACAAATAACATTTGTCAAAATTAAATAACTAAATATGAAAAAGTTATACATCAGAATTTTTACTGTTGCCATTATACTTTTTACAAATTCAGAATCAGATTTGTCGGCGCAGTGGGATACAATATCAACAGGCACAAATGCTGATTTGTATGCAGTTCAGTTTATCAATGTTAATACAGGCTGGATAGCCGGGACAAGCGGTAAAATACAAAAGACAACAAATGGCGGTACAAGCTGGATCTCCCAAAACATTAATTCATCAAAGACGCTGAGAAAGATAATAATGTTTGATGCAAATACGGGATACATATGCGGTGATTCCGGAAAGATACTGAAGACAACAAACGGAGGTAGCAAATGGAACAATACCAACACTTCAAGTTACACTGTTAATATCCATGCTATGGATTTTATAAATGCATCGACAGGTATCTGCGCCAATGAATCGAGGAGACAATTCAAAACAACTAATGCAGGATTAAACTGGACAAACAGCAATATGAACGGCGTAAGTCCGATTGTGAGCATTTTTGGAATTGACATGGCAGATGCCAATACTGTTTTTGCAAGCACAAGTTCAAATTTTTTAACAAATGCAAACGTTTATAAATCTTCGAATTTTGGTTCAAGCTATAATGTATCTTTGAGTAACTCATCTTTTTCATCTGCAACTTTCAATGATGTAAAATTCATTAACTCCTCTACAGGATACGCCGGAGCTTCCAACAACAATCTTGCGCGGACAACAAACGGCGGTACGTCGTGGACGGTAAAATCATTTCCAAAAGGCATTAATCAGATCTCTTTTCCTGACCCGGAGACAGGATATATATGCGGTGAAGTATTTTTCAAAGCCAAAACTGATGACGGCGGAGATAACTGGGCAATAGATTATAACTACAAAAATGGTGAGGGGTTTTTTGGTATATCTTTCATAAACAGCGCAACGGGATGGATGTGCGGTTCGGGCGGCTTACTTATTAAGACAACTAACGGCGGTGGTATTCCTGCATCCTGTAACATCGAAAATTCTTCGTGGGTAAATTTATATGAAAATCAATCAGCATCAAATCAAAGTGTTACAGATGACTGCGGTAATATTTTTATAACCGGATATACCGGTTCTTCGAACAAGGACATTCTCACACAGAAATACAGTTCGTCAGGTTATTTATACTGGTCAAATACTTACAATGGCCCGGGAAACGGACATGATGAAGGTTTAAAAATCATAATTAATGATTACGGAAATTTATATGTTGCAGGTAATGCAACCGGCTCTGCGACCGGTAAAGATCTGGTTCTGATAAAATATCTTTCAGACGGGCAGCGTGAATGGGTAAGAACATATGATACTTTAAATCATACAGATGAGATTGTAGATCTGGAAATTGATAATTCAGGTAATCCAATAATAATTGGCAACAGTACTCATCCAACGGAATATGATAATTTTATTAAAATCCTGAAATATAATTCTAACGGAAATTTGCAATGGGTTCGGAAAATAGGAAACGATAATTATGTATATGCAAGAGCAATGGTTTGCAACAGTACTGATGATATTTACTTAGCGTATGATAACAGTGTATCGTTTAATCCAGCACTGGGAGTAATTACAAAACTAAATTCTTCAGGAACTCTTCAATGGTCAGTAAATGACGCTTATTATGTCATTAAAGAATTAGTTATTGGAAACAGCGGGAATCTTTATGTAACAGGTAATGATAATAAATTATTAACAAAAAAATATAACACATCAGGCATACTGCAATGGGAAACTTATCTCAACGGAAGTTTTACCCAGGAATATTATCCATATTCAATGACCATATCCAACGGAGGTCAAATATTAATCACAGGAGTATTTAACAATAAAACTTTCACTGTAAAATATGATTCAGACCTGGCTTTGCAATGGTCTCACATTTATGATAATCCTCATTATACTCATTATAGCCCCAGTGATATTACAACTGATATTTACGAAAACATTTACATTATAGGATTTTGCAGTAATAATTACTTGTCCAATACTTATGATATGCTTACAATGAAATACAATTCGACAGGAACTACAGTGAATATGAAAATTTATGGTGATTCAGCTTATGGTGAAAGAGGAAATTCAATCAATATTGACAACGCCGGCAATGTATTTGCAGCGGGTTACCGTTCTATTCCTACATCGCAAAGTGCAATCATAAAATACTCTCCTTTGGATTTTTCTGATATCAGCACTCTTAATCTTACTGCACTGATACAGGGTTTTTATAATTCTTCATCTGATCTTATGATTCAGGATACGGTAAGAGTTTATTTACGAAATAATGCGTCTCCTTATTCGAAGGTAGATTCAGCAGTATCTATTTTAAGCAATACAGGAGGAAGCGCTTTTATTTTTTCAAATGCAGTTAATTCAGCAAATTACTATTTAGTTTTTAAGCACAGGAATTCAATAGAGACTTGGAGCAAGACTGCGCAGCAGTTCACTTCAAACTCTATGACTTATAATTTCTCGACAGCAAATACTCAGGCATACGGTGATAATATGATACAGGCGGACAATGCGCCGGTTGTATACGCAGTATACAGCGGCGATGTAAATCAGGACGGGACGATCGATCTGACTGACGGAAGTGAAATTGATAACGACGCGTTTAATTTCAATTCAGGATATCTGCCGACGGATGTGAACGGTGATGGGATTATTGATGTATCAGATGCGGTGTATGCGGATAATAACGGGTTTAACTTTGTGGGGAAAATAACACCTTAATAGTTAGTAGTTAATATTTAATAGTTAATATTTAATATTTAATATTTAATATTTAATAAGAGTAGTTACGAGTTACGAATGACGGTTTACAAATGATGGGTTACAGATAATTTATAACATCTGTAATTCGTCATTTTAATTTTAAATTAAGATATCTTTAACTGCATTGGTTAAATTTTTATTTGTCCTGAATTTTGAAAATAATATGAAAGCTACAGATAGTGAAAATTTTGTTTTGAAAAGCAAATTGTTTTTATTAGTTTAGTGAAACATCAGATATCTTGTTTGATTTATTTATATTAAAAATCAAATTTTAAAATTATGAAAGCAATTATTATTTTATTTTTTATTTTAATTTACGATTCGGCAGTATCACAGCTGAATGAGGAATGGGTCAGGAGTTTTAACGGTCCCGTGAACGGTAACGACGAAGCGCTGACGCATGTAACGGATAATTCGGGAAATGTTTATTCCTCAGGCAAGATCCTCGGATCAGGTTCAGGATTTGATATTTATACAGTGAAATACAATCCGTCGGGAAATATCCTGTGGGAAAGAATTTACAACGGTCCCGGAAACGGAAATGATATTGCTTATTCCATAGAGCTTGATAATACGGGTAATGTTTTTGTCGCAGGAGAAAGTATGGGATCCGGTACGGACAAAGATTTTTTGTTAATAAAGTATAACGATCTGGGCGCAGAACAATGGAACAGAAGATACAACGGAAACAGCAGCAGTGCTGAGACCCCCGAAAAAGCAGTAACTGATGAAGCGGGTAATGTAATTATTACAGGGACCAGTCATGAGCCCGGCGTATTATTTGATGTTGTGACGATCAAATATAATTCAGACGGAGATCAACTCTGGAAAAAGCATTTTAACGGTGCGTCAAGCGGTAATGATTTTGCAGATGATATGGCTGTTGACAAATCCGGGAATATTTTTGTATGCGGCAGTACATTTGAAGCAGCTACGATCAATGATTATTTAATTATAAAATACAGCGCCGCCGGTGATGAGCTTTGGCATAAAACTTATAACGGTACTGCAAACGGAAATGATAATATGACCTCAATTACTGCTGATGTTTCCGGAAATGCAGTCATTACCGGAACAAGCGTTGGAGCAGGCACCGGTCTGGATATTGCAACAATAAAATATTCTCCCGCAGGTGATGTGATATGGGAGAGAAGGTTTACAACTTCAACTGTGAATATTGAAGAAGGTAAAGCCATTACAAGTGACAATCTCGGGAACATATTCGTTACCGGTACATCAACAGGTTTTTCTACGTCATATGATTACATGACTATAATGTATTCCCCCGGAGGCGATCTTATATGGTCAAAAAATTATAACGGACCGGGCTCAAACAATTTTGATGAACCAAGAAGTATTGCCGCAGACAATAACGGAAATGTCTATGTTGCCGGACTGAGTCAGGGAACAGGTACAATGGATGATATGGTAATTATAAACTATAATTACTCAGGAAATGAAGTTTGGGTAAACAGATTCAACTCAGCAGCTGACAGAAATGACGTTGCCAATAATATTTCTCTCGATAATTCCGGTAATATAATAGTCAGCGGATTTATTTCAGGAGTAACTTCCGGAATGGATTTTTCAGTTGTTAAATTTTCCGTTATCACAAATGTTTTATCAGTTTCAAATGAAACTCCTTCGGCATATTCACTTTCACAGAATTATCCGAATCCATTCAACCCATCTACAAAGATCCGTTTTGATATAATGAATGATGACAAAACCGGCGCGCATGATGTCAGATTATCAGTGTATGATATCTTAGGAAAGCAGGCTGCTGTTTTAGTAAATAAAAAACTTTCTGCGGGAAGTTATGAAGCAGAGTTTGACGCTTCAGATCTTTCGGGAGGAATATATTTTTACCGGCTTGAGACAGCAGGATTTACAGAAACAAAAAGTATGCTGTTACTGAAATAACATTTATAAAATATCACGGCAGATATTTTTTATCATTACATTAAATATGATATGCTGTCTAAAATTCTAAAGACAACAAAAATATTTTACCGGCAGCATTTCTAATACTGAATTCTATATTTTAAACTTGATCAATTTTGATATACATTTTAAAAAATAAAAGTGCAGAATTGAATGCCCGAAGATGTTTGTTAGCCAGTCAAGTGTGTGTTGATGGTGACTAAAAAGTTTGCACGTATAGTTTTATAAATTTCAAATCTGATCTGATCAAAAAACAGCATTGAATATTTGTAATAAAAATTCCGGATCATTAATTCAACCCGGCTTTTAATAAACTAACAATCATAATGAAATTTATTTCAAAAGTATCATCCGCTTCGTCTCAGCAAAATCTCCCGCCTCCAGCTTATAAAAATAAACTCCGCTTGCAAAACCATTGCCGTCAAACTCTACAGAATACGATCCCGCATTTTTCTTTTCATTTACAAGAACCGCAACTTCATTCCCCAGCACATCATACACTTTTAACTTTGCAAGACCCGTAAATTGCAATTCGTAATTGATAACTGATTTTGGGTTGAATGGATTTGGATAATTCTGTGAAAGTGAAAAAGTGTTTGGAATGTTTTGACTGTTCGCATTTTGAACATCGGTCAAACCACCCGTAATAGTCTTAAGAATTTTTTGATTGCTGCAAAGAATATATCCGGTGAGTGAATTTATAAAAAACGGCTGAGTGAGATACGAATTATAAATAAACTGCAGTTCAAAATTTTCACCTCCATTTGTTGTTTTATAAATATTGTTTAATCTGTAAACCCATCCCGTGTCTGCTGATGTAAAGAAATGTGTCTGAATACCTTTTGTAATTGTAGTATCTATGAAAGACCAGTTATCTCCGCCGTTTAGTGTTTTCATCAAACCAAGTTTTGAAGACAAAAAGCCGATGGATTCATTAATAAATCTGATCTTATAAAATTTATTATGCATTGGATCTTGCTTCCAGGCTACTCCGGAGTCATTGAGAACGATATTCCAGCTGCTGCCATTATCGGCTGTATATCCAAGTCTGTTAACATCAGTGCCTACATCATCTCCGTAATAAGCTGAGATCCAGGTTCTATTGTTAGATCTGCAGACAGAAAATACACTTGAGTTTCTGAAATAATTGAAAAAAGGAATAGAAACAAAATTCATAGAATTATTCTGTGTATGAAAAAGACCTCCAAGAGTCTCAAAATTTGAAAACCCCTGAATCGAAAAATAAAATCCGGAATTATCATTATATAGATCAGAAATAAAATTGTAATACTGCTGTGTCTCTGTCCAGCTTACCCCTTGATCAGATGTTACAAACATTCTGAACCAATATCCTGCCTCCGAACCCATGGGAACAGTGGTAAGAATTCCTTTTTGATTATCAGTAAAAAAAATATTACTGTATTCAAAATTACCCGGACTGCCTGCCGGCTGCCAGGTCAATGCTCCGTCAGTAGTTTTAAAAAGTGAACCGTTATTTCCACAAGCAAATCCGGTGTTTTCATCTATAAAGTAAATGCTGTTCATTGTGTTTGCAGAAATCTGCGGCAATTCATACCAGCCTTGAATTGAATATGAAATACCGGTCGTTAGGATAAACAGAAAAATAAACACGAAAGTAAAAATAGATTTTTTCATGGCAGTTAAATTTAATTTATAAAATATTAATTTTAGTAAAACTATTTTAATTTAAATTACAAATTGCAGTAAAAAACTCAATAGCTTCCGAAAAAAACAAACAACGACCATA
>DAORRV010000124.1:0-6687 GCA_035443185.1 Ignavibacteria bacterium
TTGAAATTATTTTTTTGGTTTGGGGAAAGTTCGGGATTTTGTGTCGTGTAATTTACTTTCATATATAAATCACATTCTTTACAAAGGCTAAAGAATAAAATTAAAGATTTATTTTTTTCTGCTTACTTTTTTTGAACGACCAAAAAATGTAACAAAATAATCGTCCCGAATACTCGGGATGATAAATTGCCGGAAATTCTATGTAAGCATTAACAAAATATTAAAAGAGTTTGATTAAATTACATACCAAATTCACAAAGATAATTCAAACTATATAGATCATTTCTAAATTTTTTGGACAGCTGTATATTCATTTTATAATATATTATGAAATCACTCTTTGGGAAATGTCAATGTAACAGAAATTGGAATACATTTCTAAAATTTGTTATTTCTACTTGCTTCAACTTTATCATTTAATTAATGAACTATTATTTATAAATTGCAAACCTATGGCACGTATTAATATTACAATTGTTGACGCAACAGGCAACAAAGAACAGCAGGCAACCCTGCCTGATGATGCTTCCGTTAAGAGAATAATGGAAGTACTTTTACCAAAAATGAAAATGCCTCTTACAGGTCCGGACGGGGAACCGCTTTCATATAAATTTCATCACAAAGCTTCAGGCAAACAGCTTACTGAAAGTCAGACACTTCTTGAAGCAGGTGTAAAAGAAGGCGACGTACTGAGACTTCATCCGGAAATCACAGCCGGATAAAACACTGTATTCCTTTTACACAGATCATATTAAATATTATAATAAATATTTATCAGATTGAATTTTATTAAATATTCTTAATACCTTCTTTCAGAACTTTCTTAATAAATTCTTTTTTAACATTTCACTTATTTATTATTTCAGATATTTTACAAAAATTTAATTTTAATCTTGGAAATATTAGACGACCGGTATTCCCGTCTTGAGCTTATCACTTGGTGGGATCAGGACATCCTTAAAAATGCAAAAGTACTTGTAGCAGGCTGCGGCGCACTCGGAAATGAAATTGTGAAAAATCTGACAATGCTCGGAGTCGGAAATATCAGTGTAGCTGATATGGACAATGTGGAAAAAAGCAATCTTACCCGGAGTGTACTTTTCAGATTTGAAGATGAAGGCAAACCTAAAGCCGAAGTCATTTGCAGACATGCGAGAGAGATCAACGACTCAGTAAATATTAAATATTTTAACGGCAACATTTTTAATCTGGGACTTGGTGTCTTTAAAAACTTTGATATAATAATTGGTGGACTTGATAACAGAGAGGCACGTCTTTTTATAAATCAATCCTGCTGGAAAGTAAATCGCCCGTGGATAGACGGAGCTATTGAAGTTCTGACCGGTGTTGCGAGAATTTTCATTCCTCCATTCAGTGCTTGTTATGAATGTACAATGTCGGAGATAGATTATAAAATAATTAACAAGAGAAAATCCTGTATGATGCTTGGAATTGATGAGATCATTCAGGGTAAGATCCCCACAACTCCTACCATTGCTTCTGTGATCGGTGGGATACAGGTGCAGGAAGCTATAAAATATTTACATAAAAGAGAAGACTTACTTTTGCTTTCCGGTAAAGGGTTTGTCTTTAACGGTGGGAACAATGATTCATATGTTGTAGAGTATCAAAGGAATGAAGACTGTCCTTCGCATTATGTATTTGAAAATATTATTCACATCGATAAAAAATTCAGCAGTGCAGGTATCTCAGATCTTTATGAATCAGGAAGAAAACTATTCGGGGATGATAATTTTCAGATCGAATTTAATAATGAAATAGTATATGAACTTACAGATGAGAATACTGATACGACTTATGAGTTTTTTGGGAATGTAAATCTAATGTCTGTAAAGGATGTAAAAAAGGAAGACGGCAGTTTATTGAAATTCAGTTCTTTTAATAGTTTGAATACAGGATCAGAACTGTTTAAAAGGCTTTCTGATAAAACATTTGAAGATATGAAGCTTCCATTTAATGATATAATTATTTTAAGAAAAGGTGAGAAGGAATTTTATATTGAATTTGAATATGAAGATGTATTTTCTGAATAAGATATTTTTTATAATTAGCAGACCAGTTTTTTGAATACAGGTGGATATAAATATGAAAATTTTAAGAATAAGATCTGTCCGTACTGTCAGTCGAGATTAAAAAAAGGCGCAGACATTACGGTCTGCTCTGAGTGCGGCACGCCTCATCACAAAGAATGCTGGGATGAAAATAATGGATGTACAAGTTATGGCTGCCAGAATAATCCTCTTTCTGAAAGGACTGAAAGGACAGAAAGAAGTGAAAATTCTGATCCTGAGGATGTAGGCAGTCTGACCGTTGAATCCATCCGACATTCTTTGAATACCATTCCACAGGAAGATCTGATCCAGTGTACATCCTGCAGTGAGTTGATTGAATCATCATCTGTGTTTTGTAAATACTGCGGATATAATCTTAAAGAAAATGAAGCTCCTGAAGTAAAAAGTGCAGCATCGGATGATTTCAAAAAGGAATACAAAAAAAGATATCGTGAAAAGATCACATTTGCAAGAAGAAGGCAGATAATTACATACAGCAGTATATTATTATTGATACTGGCGATTGGACTGCTTGTATATATTTCGATAAACAGACTGAATGAATATTTTGCATCAGATAAATATAGAATCCAGATTTTAATGGAAAATTATGAGTTGGCAATTGAAAACCGAAACTCCGATTCTCTGAAGATCTATCTTACTGATGATTATGAATTTTATACTAAATCAGGAAAAAGATCAGGGAAAAATGAAAGGATCAGAAAATTTGAAAGCATTTTTAAGAATACTAATATATTAGAGTATAATATAAGGGATCTTAAAGTGATAAATGATACTTCTGTAACTGCAAATGATAAAAAGATCAAATTCCGCGACGAGTTAATTACTGATAAATTAAATGACTCCGAAGAAAAAATAATGAGAATTTATAAAAGTGACAGTACCGGGAATGAATGGAAAATTTACAGAGAAATAACCGAATAAAAAAAGGGCTGAAATATTTTCCAGCCCTAAAAAAATTAAGTGAAAAATAAATATGATACTAATAGTCCTATAACAAGTGTAAGCCCAAACATCATGTTAAGCTGAGCAGTCATCATAATATGTTTTGTACCGTACTCAAATCTTGCCTGAGTATCTGAGGGAAAACCTTCAGACATTTTTACAAGTTTTAATGCAAGTGGTAAGGTTATGAATGAAAGTAATGCAAACCATGGCAGAATATTTAACACTACAAAAAGAAGCACAGCTAAATATGCGCCGAGTATCAGAAAGTAATAAAACTTTACAGAGAGTTTTTCTCCAATAAGTATTGGCAGTGTTTTCACACCGAACTTACCGTCGAAATTTATATCACGTATATTATTTGAATGAAGGATTGCATCAATTAAAAGACCAAGTGGTATTGAAATGATAACAGGCATTATAGAAAACTCACCTGTCTGTACAATGTAAGAACCGAGTGTCATTCCGACACCAAATGAAATTATCACCTGCAGATCACCGAGTGCTTTATATTTAAGCGCAAGTGGCTTTGCAGTATAAAAGACAGCCGACAGCAAACCGAAAATGCTCAGATAAAGTATCCACATTCCTGCCTGTGTAAAAAGATATACACCAATAAGAAATGAGATCAGAAGAGAAAAGAATGCAGCAGTCTTCATTTGTTTTATTGTAACAAAGCCGAGAGAAATCACCATTGAGCCGCCGTGCGGGATGCCGAGTTCTTTGTCTTCTTTATCAATGCCTTTGTCAAAATCAAAAATATCATTAATAAGATTAGTACCTACCTGAACGAGTATGCATCCGACAAGAGTAAGTCCGAAATTCAGAATGTTGAAATGAAGTCCCGGATTTAATAAAACTGCAAGTACGGATCCAAGTAAAACAGGAATAATGGAAGCAGGAAATGAATAAGCTCTTGCAGCCATAAGCCAGAGTTTCAAACCTGCTGGTTTTTGTATAGTTTCTGTCATAATTTAATTTAAATTCGTGACAAATTTAACGATTCTTATTTTTAAAAAATATGAAATATAAATGAAAATTTTATAAGTAAAAAAAACTTCCGAAGCTGTAAAGCTCCGGAAGTGTATTATAAATTTTTACTGTTTATTATTTAAAATTTAATTTTATTTGATCAGCATCATTTTCTTTGTCGTGACAAAATTATCTGAGATAAATCTGTAGAAGTAAACACCTGTTGAAGCCTGTTGACCTGAATTATTTAGTGAATTCCAGTCCACAGTATATTTACCTGCAAACATAGTCTCGTCATTTACCAGTGCGCGAATCTCTTTTCCTGTAATGTCATAAATTATTATTGAAACCTTTCCTGTTTTTGGAATTGCAAAGTCAATTTTTGTTGATGGATTGAACGGGTTCGGATAGTTCTGAGAAAGTTCATAAACCTCAGGAACTTCAGTTCCTGACTGAGCAATACCTACAGTATAATTTCTCGAAGTCAGAAGAACCTGTATTGTAAAGAATGGATTATGGTATCCGCTGCTTTGGTCTTCAGTGACCAAAAGATAATTCCAGTATGCTTTTCTGAGATTCAGGTTAGAGGAATCAGCGGTGATAAGAGCTGTTGAAACAGAATCAATTCCTGTTGGTGGCAGAGAGATTCTAAGGTTTGTAAGACAACCTTCGACTTCATCTTCCCATGGTGCAATAATTCCGTTTCCGTCGAAATCTGAAGGAGCAATGAAATCACGGAATGATGTGACTCCCGGGTGACAAGAAACACAACCAGCAGTATGATCATAATCTGTTGATTCAAAATGTAAATTCATTGAGTGTCCTCCCACCTTATCTCTTGTTACAGTACCTGTATCTGTCAGTGCTGACATGTGACAGGTTGCACATGTATTTTCAATATTTTTGTGTGAACCTGTAATATATGGGAATCCAAATGTTGCAGCATTACTGCCAAACAAAACATCTGCCTGAGTACTGTGGTGTGGTCCCCAAGTACTATTAACATTTCCTCCGGTAGTTACATATACTTGATTATTTCTTCGAGCCTGATGACAGGTCATACATACATTCCCATTTCCGGCAGTAGAATACGAAGTACCGTTTGCAAGAGTATCAGCACCTGCTGATAAATTTCTAAGATCATATTCATTACTATTGCCGTGAGGATCGTGACAGGTTTGACAAGCAACATATTCCTGATCTGCAGTTGTAAGATTTAATGTACCTATGCGGTTCTTTGTAAAATCAACATAGGATTCACCGTCATGACATCTGTTACAGTCACTCAGAGTATTTCTCTGGCTGGCTGAAACATTTCTTCCTTCAAAAACCGGATCGGAGTGCAAAGAATTTTCCCATTGCTGGAATATACTGTGTCTCCATGGTTCACCGTGACAATTTCCGCAGTTATCAGCCTTGTAATTTATATCAATCCTGTTAGTATCTCCGCCATTTGATGCATGTGAAAATCCTGCCCCGTGACAGCTTTCGCATCCGACACTTGAAAATGCAGCCAGTTCTGAGAAGTGAGTTCTAAGACTGTCCCATTTTCCCGGTGCAGGTGGTCCCTGCCATTCCCAACCTACTCTGCGTGCTACGTCATCAAATCCATTATTTTCATTTACAAGATTGTGATCGTAACCGGTAGTGTGGCATTTCATACAATTTGTATTGTAATTTGCTGAACCACTATCGATCTGTTGTTTAAAAATATTTGCATGCCCGCTGACTTTCCATCTGTCAAAAATATCAGCAAAATCCGGATTTCCCGAGTGGCAGACCATGCAGTTTGGATAAAGGGCAGGTACTCCGCCGAAGTTACCTACACCTGTAAATTTTGTTGAAAAAATTCTTATAGTTGTATCTGCAGTACCTGATGAAGAATTAATAGTAGCTTTTATTTCATAAGTACCCATTTCGTCTGTGCGGAATTTATACCATTGCAGACTGGGTATTGAAATTAGCTGCGCATTTGACCCTGCAGGTTTTGAAATGAATGTCCAGCTTTCTGAAGTGATGGCTGTGTTATCACCGAAATTAAATACTGAAAGGTAAACGTATTGTCCGTTACCTACTGCAACTAAACCCGATGCAACGCATGAATCCGGAACTAGCGCCGGTATTGATAACAGCATCTCTGGATTTGTTGCTTTGTTAAATATTTTTGCTCTGGGCTGTGAATATGCCTGGCTGAATGTCAGAGCAAGTATTAATGCAATATTTAGTATTAATGTTTTCATGATTCTTTAATTTGAATTTATAGTTCATCAATTTGACTATATTAAAAGCAAATATCATACCATGAAAAAAGTTGTAATTATATAATAAAACTAACTAATCACCAGTAATTTGTAATATTTGGGGAATATATGGACATGGATTTTGGGGAAACAATTCAATTGGTTGAATGTCTGTATTAGTAATAAAATGAATGAAATGAAAATTTACCGGTGAGAATCCTGCCTGAAATCAGTTTTTCAAATAATGTAATACTGAATAAAAAAGCACTGAGAAATAAATCACAATGCTTTAATAAATATTATCAATTAATATATTATTAGAAATTTAATTAATAATTACAAAAATTCATAATTCCTAATTTTTAATTCTTAATTGAAGCGCGTGGACAGAGCCGGGCTTGAACCGGCGACACACGGCTTTTCAGGCCGTTGCTCTA
>DAORRV010000125.1:0-6628 GCA_035443185.1 Ignavibacteria bacterium
GTTCATATGAGGTTAGCTTTAATGCTGCATCTCTATCAAGTGGTGTTTATTTCTACAAATTAGAGTCAGGTGATTTTATAGATACCAAAAAAATGTTCTTACTGAAATAAAATCATATTAACATTTTTATTAAGATTAAAGCCCGGTGTTAACATACCGGGCTTTTTTATTTAATGCCAAACTCTTCCAAACAACCAATTTAATCTCTTTAATAAGAAAATTAAGTTGCCTATTTTACAGATTATTTTTAACAACTTACTTTAAAATGCAAAGAATAAATTTAATTTTAATAATAATACTTATAACATTTTCATCGACTTTTGCTCAGAATAAAAAAATAGCATATTGTTCCAATCAGGGTACTTCTGAATTTTTGCAGGTTTTTACAATGAATGATGACGGTACAAATAAAAAACAGCTTACAAATCTTGAAGAAAATTGTATGAGACCAAAGTTTTCTCCTGACGGAAAACAGATCGTATTTTACTCAGATAAAGGTTTTGTATATCTGATCAGAGATGTGGATAATCCTGATCTCAACAGGACTTTTTTGGTATGGGATGGAATGTATCCGACATTTATGCCGGACGGTAATGAAATTATGTTCAACTCCGAAGATGATGATGATGTTTTATCTATTTATGTAATCGACACTGCAGAGATTGGTGCAAAACCTCAGATAGTAACTGACGGATCTTATGCAAACCAGCAAATCCTTTCTTCAGATGGAAAAACCCTGGCTTATTCTTCATTTGCCGGTGGAACTAAAGCAATTATGGTAGCTAATCTTGAAGATGAATCTGATAATTACATTAGTCAGGCAAGTGTCAATAATGATGCTAATCTTGAGCCTGATTTTTCATCAGAGGGGAACATGCTCGTCTATGCAAGCTTTGACAGTAATCTAAATGGCACAATTCGAATTTTAATCGATGGTAATGAATCAGCAATTTCCAAAGGCATTACTAGCGCTAATGTGCCAAGATTTTCTCCAGATGGAAAGACCATCGCTTTTGCAGTAATAACCGGCAGCAATGTTGATCTATATACGATGTCTCCTGACGGCAGCAATAGAAGAAATCTCAATATCAGCGGTGGAGATCTGGGGACATTTCAGTGGGTTAATAACGAAACCATTGTTTATGATGCCGGAAGTGATACACGTCTGAGTGTAGGATTGGTTGATGTTGGATCGGGAAGTTCAGAGATACTTGCAGAGGGTGGTTTTAATTTGCATCCGAGTACGGTGAAGTAGGGTTTGGAAAAACGGATTTATCCGTTTTTTACTTAAAAAGTAGCAAAGATATAGAAATGTATTGATTACTTTGAAAAAAATTGAGACATCGAAGAAGAGTTAGATTTTTTTAGTCTTTAATTTTTTAGAAAGGTTTTGGAAAAACGGATTTATCCGTTTTTTGAATCTGCAGGAAAAGAGTCTTGAGAATAGTTATCTTTACTTTGAATAATTATGATAGTTAATGATGAATCTGAATTTTTGTATAGTTATTATCAGGTAGAAAGTAGTTGTGTAAAACGGATTTATCCATTTATTGACTTTGTAAGTTTCAAAGTCTCAGAAATATAGTTTTCACTTTGAAATACTTTTGGATAAAGCTGTGATTGGCAATTTAATATTAGTTTTTAATTTAATAGAAAGGTTTGTGAAAAACGGATCTATCCGTTTTTAAATTATGAAAGTCATTGAACATTTAGAAAAAGCAAAAAACCCTCTGATAAGTTTTGAAATACTTCCGCTCCAAAGAGGCGGAGACATCAATGTTCTCTTCGAATCTCTTGATGCACTCATGAAATTTAATCCTCCGTATATTGACGTTACTTCTCATTCGGCTCAGGTGCAATATGAAGAAACTCCAGCAGGAATAAAGAAAAAAGTAAAACGTAAACGTCCCGGTACGATTGGAATTAGTGTTGCAATCCAGAATAAATATAACATCGACACTGTTCCCCATATTTTATGTAACGGTTTTACTAAAGAAGAAACTGAAGATGCTCTCATTGAACTGAATTATCTGGGTATTGAAAATGTACTTGCTGTGAGAGGTGATGAGCTTGGATTCAAAAAACCTATTCCCGAAGGTAGGACTTCAAATATTTATGCCAGTGACCTTGTAGATCAGATTGCTCATATGAATTCAGGTAAATATCTAGAAGAAGATCTGCTGGATGCTGCTCCTACAAATTTCTGCATTGGAATCGGCGGCTATCCCGAAAAACATTTCGAAGCTCCGAATCTGAATACAGATATTAAAATAGCTAAAGACAAAATTGATCTTGGTGCTCACTACATCGTAACTCAAATGTTCTATAATAATAAATACTATTTTGAATATGTCGATAAATGTAAATCTGCTGGTATTAATGCTCCAGTGATCCCGGGGTTGAAAATTCTTACTTCCAAAAATCATCTTACGTCAATTCCTAAAAACTTTTTTGTTGAAATTCCTGACGAACTCTCTGGTGAAGTACAGGAAGCTAAGCCGGAACACGTTTTGGATATTGGGGTCGAATGGGCTTTTAAACAATCTGAAGAATTGTTAAACAGTGGTGTGCCATCTCTTCATTTTTATATTATGCAAAGTTCAAAACCTATCGAAAAATTGATGAAAAAACTAAAGCTCTGATCTTGGTTTATTAGTAACTTGTTTTTATAAACTAACGTGTATATTTTAGGCAAATGAAATTAAGTAAATATCTGATTTTTTATATAGAAGGTTTCAGTGAAAACAGGCAGAATCAAATCAAAAAGCCTGATTCCATTAAAGAAAAAGCTTAAAAAAAAGTGTATCCAATTAAAGATACACTTTTTTTTATGTGTAAATTAATTTCAACCGGTAATGAAAAAAATCTTCAGTAAAAGTGAAATTAAATCAGAAGAAAATTTTCACCAGATAATTAAAAAAAAGAAAGTAATAGTTTTTGTCCCTCAGTCCCATCTTGAAAAAGTGTTCTCAGCTATGGCTGATGCAGGAGCAGGAAAGATTGGAAATTACGATCAATGTTCTTTTAGAATTAACGGAACGGGTTCCTTTAGACCCCTGAAAAATACCAGGTCATTTTCCGGTAAGAAAAATGTTCTAAGCTTAGAAAATGAGATTCGGTTAGAAATGGAATGTAATGCTGAAAATGTAAGCAGTATTGTAAATGCTATGTTGAAATCACACCCATATGAAGAAACTGCTTATGAAATTTATGATTATGTTAAGTTTGATAAAAAGATTACAGGCAAAATAATTGAGCTGAACCGAAAAACAAAATTAAAAGTTATTCTAAACAGATTGAATAAAAAAATAATATCTGAAACAGAAACATTCGAAAGGGTAATCAAAAAAGTTGTAATTACTGAAAGTTCTTTTACTGATAAAATAAAAATATCAGCAGAATATTTTGATTCAGATCTTGTCTTAATCTGCCGAAACAATAAATATAAAATTTTTAATTTATTACAATGACTGAAAATTTAAATACCGGAATTTCAATTGAGATTTCTGAAAGGGTAAAAATTATGCAAAATGATCAGGAGAAATCATCTTTGGAGAATGATGATAATGAATCTTTTGATTCAAATAATGATGAATCTTCATCAGTATTTCATACTTTTGATTCATACGAAGATGAATCCGAAGTTCCAAAAAGAACTGAACTACTTAAGAATTTCTTGAAGCTTAGAGAAATTGATGAAGAGCTTACAGATATAGAAGAAGAAAAAGGTGATCTGCCTTTTGAAATAAATTCTATTAAAGAAAAAATAAAAAATCTTTCAGGTAGTATAGATGCCAGGAAAGAAAGGCTTTCAAATCTTACTGATGAAGTAAATTCTTTAAAAGATGAAAATTCTTCTTTTGAAGACAGAATAAGTAAGTACGATGAACAAAAATTTAACGTGAGATCTAATACAGAATATGATGAGATTACAAAAGCGATTGAAGGTTTGTTCGATACTGTAGAAAAGAATGAAAAAAAGATCAAGGAGATCAATAAAGAAATTGATGGTCTTAGCGAAAATTCCGATAAAAATGAAAACCTGCTGAAAGAACTTTCTGAAGATCTTGGTGAAAAAGAAAGTCAGTTAAATGAACTTAATGACCAGTTTATGCAGGATGAATCAGCTTTGAGAGATAAGAGAGCAAAACTTATTGAAAAACTCGAACCTAAATATGTGCAGTTGTATGAAAGAATAAATGGTAATTATAAAGGTGAAGCTACTGCTATTGTCAGAAACGGAAACTGTTCGGGATGCTATAATTCAATTCCTCCGCAAAGAGTAATTGAAATTAAAACTGCGGAAAATATTTACACTTGTCAGTCTTGCGGAAGAATCCTTATCTCAGAGCATTTAAAAATGGATGATTGATCTGTAATGGAAAAATTTGTTAAAGTCTTTACAGACGGGGCTTCAAGAGGTAATCCCGGAATGTCAGCAATTGGAATTGCAGTTTATAATCATGAGGATGAACTTATAGTAGATCACAAAAAATTTATTGGAACAGGTACAAATAATTCCGCTGAATACAAAGCTCTTATAGAAAGTATAAAATTATTAAGCAGTATTAGTCATGATTTTGATTCGGTGAATTTTTATTGTGACAGTGAATTAGTCGTAAAGCAGATAAAAGGTCAGTATAAAATAAAAAATCCGGATATGATTTTTCTTTCAAATGAGTTCTTTAAAGAGTTGAGTAGTTTACAGAAAAAATATACTATTACTCATATTCCAAGAGAGAAAAATAAAACCGCAGATAATCTCGCCAATCAGGCATTAGATGAATTGAAAAAGAATAAAACATTATAAAAGATCTGCAGTTTGAATTGTCATTAAATGTTCTTTAATATATTCTATTCCGTTATAGACGATCGCACTGTCCTGTTTACAGGATGTGAGGAAAGTCCGGACTCCGCAACGGACAGGGATGCCGGGAGATAATCCCGGGTAGTTAATTCGCAAGAGCTAATTACAGAAAGTGTAACAGAAAATATACCGTCACGGGCAACCGGCGATAAGGGTGAAAAGGCAGGGTAAGAGCCTACCATCCGGAGAGCGATCTCCGGGATCTACAAACCTCATCCGGAGCAAGACCATGTATAGGGAATTGAAGAACTGTCCGCTTTTTATATTCCCGGGGTAGGTTGCAAAAAGCTTTACAGCAATGTAAAGATAAGATAAATGATCGTCATCCTTTTTAAGGAAACAGAATCCGGCTTACTTAACGGAATAGATTTTTTAATGATAAACTCTAAACCCACTTCAATAAGAACTTCTCAGTTCTAAAATTCTTTGTCATATCTCTTAATCTTTCATTATCCAGGCTGCCTTAATAATTTTTAAAAGTATTGAGCCTTTAGTCCTTCGAAGCAAAATATTTAAAACACAATCTCTTTCAAATTTCAGAATTGAATATAATATCTAAATCAACTCCTCAGAGCCTTTGAGTCTTCGAGGCAATTTTCACAATTAAAATCCTCACAACAATTTTCTGATGCAAATAAGATGTGAGAAAAATACCAGCGGCACTATAAATCCGGGCAGCCACATAAAAGGGAAATAAAGCATGCCGATGTTAGGCTGCTTAATTGCGAGCAACTGAAAGGGCGAAGTTACAGAAAAGACAGCGGTCAGAATAATATTAAACAGTAAGCCGAGACAGATGAAATTCCAGATCAGTAAACCTGTTCTGGCAATTTTACTTTCGGGATTTTTTCTATAACCGAAATAAGCAGCGAATGGAGCTGATATACCCGCAAGTATATCAAAGTTATTTCCGGCAAAGGTCATTACCTCTGGCACTAATTTATTCACAAATAAAAGATACAAAACTATCTCGACAGGTATCCGCACTATATGAAGGTAAGTAAGAATTTTTGGATTAAGTGAATCTGTAAATTTTTTACCTGAATTCAGAAAAAATATACCAAATAAAAATAATAATGCAGGCGGTGCGAGATAGATCATCCTTGGTGGAATTGCATTTGTATTAGTAAAAAATCCGGTCATTCCCAAAACTCCCTGTGTCAGAAGAAAAATCAACATAACTATTGTTGTTATTTTGGAATAATCCGTTTCTGTATCAACTCTCGAATCATTCTCAATATTAATATTCATATCCGGATCAATACCGTCTTCAAAATTAAGTTTTGGTTTAGATCTTACAGCAAAATAAAAAAAGACAGCCGTCAGAATAACGGCTGCATTAAAAATAAAACTTACATACATAGGAAGTTCGGAAATCATGAATAATATTAAATTTTAAATAATAAATAAAAATATTAAAATAGTAAAGTAGAGCCGGATTTATATTCTATGAAAATAATGTCCAAAACAAATTGATCATCAAAAAAACAGTACAAATTTCTACAATAATATAAAATTATTTATAAAGTTTTTAAATAACCCGTCTATGTAAATTTACCGTTAGAAAACCTAAACAATTGCGTTGTTAAAATTTTCCTGTCTGAGAATTTTGCGAAGCAAATTTTGAGTTGGAAATTTTATAGTCCTGAGTACTCAGGATGCAAAGAATTTAGGTAATTTTACATCAGCGGGCGATTTTTTTACAATTGGAGCTTGTCCCCTTATGCTTTCAGAGGGGAGTCATTCAAAAAAAGTAAGTTG
>DAORRV010000126.1:0-6533 GCA_035443185.1 Ignavibacteria bacterium
CAAAGATCTTGAACAGCTTAGGAATTCTGATCTGATGAGTGAACCTGGATTTTAATTTATTAAAAATTAATTCAATTTAGAATATCACTAGATAAATTAAAATTTAAAGCCGGGGCATTTTGTCGGTTTTTTTTTAAATTATTAAATATATTAAATTAGATATGTAAGATATTTTGGACTATTCCAATCAAAATTAAATTGTAATGTTGATCTTAATTTATAAATATAGTACTGTTTTATAAATCTGACTTCTTTCTAAGTATTATTAATTTAAAAAGGTTAATTAATACTTAAATTAAAGAGTCAGATTTTATTTTTTAGTTCAATTTTTTGTAGTGTACTTAGTTAAATAATACAGTGGAAAGTATTTGCTGAAATACTTATATATATATCGCTATTATGTTCAAAACAAGTAGAGTTTCCAATAACAAATTAAGAATTTTGAAACAAGAAAGTATTAAATATTTTGATGAATGAAATGGCAACTATGGTTAATGAAAATATTATTCAGATAATTACTCCTGTGAACTATCAAATGTCAAATATCGAGTTGTTAAATTTTTATAACCCAACTGAGGAAAATCTATCAGCTAAAAAGCGGGTGATTCTCTTTAAAAAATCTAATAAACTTTGAAAATAATTTTTGTTTTAACAAATTTATACATAGTATTAAACTGTTCTGAATTACTTTGTCAGGTAAATGAAGATTGGACAAGTATTTATAACAGTAGTGGAACATATGAATCAGGTATTAGTGTGAAAACTGATAACTCAGGAAATGTTTATACAGCTGGTACGATACAAACTTCAACTGGTTTTGACTGTATACTAATTAAGTATAACAATTACGGCAACGAGATCTGGACATCTATTTATGATAATCCTCTGTCAAATCTTAACGATGGAGTTACCTCAATGGTATTAGATGGGAGGGGAAATATTTTTATAACGGGAACTACATTTAGTTTTGAAAATGATGTTGATTATCTGACTATTAAGTATGATTCTTCCGGAGATATGAAGTGGGTTAGAACTTTTGGAGATACCATAATCTGGGGTAATGATACAACTACTTTTTTATCAGATTATACCGAAGATATTGAAGTAGATAATTTTGGGAATGTCTATGTCACGGGAGACGATGGAACGATTAAATACGATTCATTGGGAAATCTACTTTGGATTGTAAAAGACGATATTACTATTCAGGATATGACAATAGACGTAAATAGTAATATATACATTACGGGATTTAGATATGACCAAAACACACACAGAGATTGCAGAACAATAAAATATAACTCTTTAGGTGTTAGAATTTGGATATCTGATTATATGGGACCAACTTACAGTGATGATCAGGGATTGGCAGTTACTGCGGATGATTTAGGAAATGTATATGTAACAGGGTTTACACATTCAAACAATTACAGCGATTATTCAAAATACCTTACACTCAAATATGACGAATCTGGAATCCAACAATGGGCTGCAATATATGGTGAACAATATGAAAGAAATATAGCAAATGACATAGAAGTTGATAAATCCGGAAATGTTTATGTTACTGGTAATGCATTCAGTAGCAATCTTACTAGTAATGATTGTTATGGTACTATTAAATACAGTCCGTCAGGTTTACAACTTTGGCTTGCGCTACATACCGGCAGTTCTACGGCCAGAGCAAGAGATTTAGAGCTTGATAATCAAGGAAACATCTATGTAACAGGATACTTTGGCAGCTCTATAGGAGATGATTATTCTACTGTTAAATATAATTCAAACGGTCTGAAAATTTGGCAGGTACGTTTCAATGGATCATTTATTTCAAGTGAAGAACTAAGGTCAATTGCAATTGATAATGTGGGTAATGTATATGTAACAGGTGATGCTTTTCCAAATCTTAATATGGATATAGCAACAGCAAAATTTTCACAAACAATTACGGGAATTTCTGAAGGTCAAGGGTTACTTTTATCAAGTTTTTCTCTTTCACAAAATTATCCAAACCCGTTCAACCCGATGACTGTTATTCGATATTCTATCCCGTCAAATTTCAGAGGACAGGTATCATATGTAAAGCTTGTTATTTTTAATACACTTGGCATGGAGATCGCCACTTTAGTTAATGAAATACAAAATACGGGTGAATATGAAGTTGAATTTGATGGTTCCAGTCTTACAAGCGGCGTTTATTTTTATAGAATAGAAGTTGATTCAAGAGTGATTGATACAAGACGTATGGTGCTTTTGAAATAGTTACAAATGTCTATATAGTAAATAAGAACTACCATTAACCAGATAGAAGGTTGCTTGAAAATCTTAAACATTTTTTGATTTTAGTAAGCGAAGCGAGCGTGACCAACAACCTAAACTAGTTAGAAAATCTGATCAAAATAAATTCCTTTTCTAATTATTCCTCACTTAAATATTTTTCCGCCATCAATACATCTTCCTCACTGCCGATATAAAGCGGGGTTCTCTGATGAAGACTTTCGGGAATGAGATCAAGTATCCGATTCTTCCCGTCCGAACTCCTGCCGCCTGCCTGCTCTACTATAAAACTCAATGGATTGGCTTCATACATAAGTCTTAACTTTCCATTCTTATTTTTCAGATCAGCCGGGTAAATAAAAATGCCTCCGTAAATTAAATTTCTGTGGAAGTCAGCTACCAGAGAACCAACATATCTTGATGTATAAGGTCTGCCGGTTGATTCGTCATCTTCTTTCAGATGATTGATATACTTTTTCATTCCGTCAGACCATTTACAATAATTACCTTCGTTCACAGAATAAATTTTCGACTTCTTTGGTATGGAAATATTTTCCGTTGACAATAAAAACTCACCGACACTCGGATCAAGTGTAAACAAGTGAACACCTTTACCGGCTGTATAAGTCAGCACTGTGCTTGATCCGTAAATGACATAACCTGCTGCCACCTGTACATCGCCTTTCTGCAGACAGTCTTCAAGTGCTCCGGGACCTGATTCTGTAACTCTCCTGTAAATGGAAAATATTGTCCCGATGGAAACGTTTACATCGATATTTGAAGAGCCGTCAAGCGGATCAAAATGGCATATGTATTTATTTGATACAGAATTATCTGATCCAAAATTCTTATTTATGGGTATGAAATTTTCTTCCTCTTCCGAACAAACAGCGCAGATATGTCCGCCCTGTTTCATCACATTGGTCAGTACATCATTTGCAAATACATCAAGCTTTTTTACTTCCTCACCCTGTACATTCTCATCACCCGTAAAACCAAGTATATCGATCAGTCCTGCTCGGTTTACTTCGAGAGAAATTACTTTGCAGGCAAGAGCAATGTCGGCTAATAAATCTGAAAGCTGTCCTGATGCATCGGGGAAATTTCTTTCCTCTTCGATAATGTGTCTGTAAAAAGTATTAAATTTGCTGACCATAGATTATTCAGTTATATTTTGAAAAGTTTTTTATCTCGTCACTCAGGTCAAATACTTTAGTATCTAATTTATCTCTGAGTATGCTGGAAGCCGCAGCAGACCTGTATCCGGCAGCACAGTGAACTACGACAGGCTTATCTGAAGGTATTTCATTGTATCTTTCTCTTATCTCGTTCAGCGGAATGTGAATTGAGTCTTCGAATATTATTTCCGAATTTCTTTCGGATAAATTTCTTACATCTACAATAGTAAATTCGGACAGGTTTTCTTTGAAATCATTCAGATCAAGTTTTTCTACTTTCACAGAGTCTTCAATCTCTTCATGTACCAGTGCACCTTCAATAATTAATTCATATCCGATCTTTGCACATCTTCTGATAAGTGTATCGAGTTTTTCTTTGCTGTCAGAAATTAAATAAAACTTTTCGTCAGGTGAGACTACTGTTCCAAGATAGGTTTCAAATTTTGTGTCTTCTCTTAAGTTTACGGCACCCGGGTAATGTCCGTTTTCAAAATCTTCTTTAGATCTTGTGTCTATAATTATATGACCATCTTCAATATCATTATATGAAGAAATGATCTTTACATTGTTTACACTCTCTTCAAAATCCGGTGCGCCTTTTCTGTTCAGCTCTACATCGTAACCAAAATATTTTGGAATGTAAGACTGCTCATTTAAAAGTTCATCAACAAATTTATCTTCACTCATCGGCTGAAGGGCATAATTACTTTTTCTTTCTTTACCTATAGTTGAGGAATTTTCCGTACTGGTTGACTTTCCGCAGAGCGATCCCGCTCCGTGTGCAGGATAGACAAGCACATCGTCATTTAATGTAAGGAGTTTTTCATTTATTGTATTATACATCATCCGTGCAAGTTCATCTTTGGTTTTATTTATAGAGCCTGCAGATTCTCTCAGATCAGGTCTTCCGACATCACCTACAAATAAGGTATCGCCTGTTGCAATCGCATGATCTTTTCCATCTTCATCTTTTATGATAATTGAAATGCTGTCAGGTGAATGACCCGGAGTGTTTATAGGAAAGAGTTTTATTATTCCTAATGAAAGTTCATCACCTTCATCAAAAGTAATATGATCATACAAAGCATTTACAAGTTTGCTTATATAAATCGACGCACCTGTTTTTTTGGAAATTTCCAGATGTGAACTTACAAAGTCAGCATGAGGATGTGTCTCAATTATAGCTTTGATCTCTGCATTATTATCATCTGCAAAATCAAAATAAATCCCGGGATCTCTTGCTGGATCTATAAGTGCGATCTCGTTTTCACTTAAAATCGCGTATGACGCATGTGCAAGACTTTTATCATAAAATTGCTTTATTTCCATTTCAATTATTATTTTATTGTTTCAAAATTATTTTCTACCCATGAGATTATCCCCTCGGAAAGATTATTAACTTCTTCAAAGCCAAGATCTCTCATTAGAAACATTGCCTGTCTGCTTCTGTTTCCGGAGCGGCAATAAATAAGATATTTTTTTCTCTTATCCAGCTCATCCAGTTTATCCTCGAAATCAGATTCGTAAAAATCAATATTAATCGAATCCTTTAGCCTTTCAGAATTGAATTCATCAGGTGTCCTGACATCGAGCAATACATAAGCATCATTCTCTGAAAGCTCTTTAAAAGACTTTGTATCTATATCTTTATGCTGCATAATAAAAAATTTAAATTATTAAAATATATTTAATTCGGACAATTCTCTGAAAATAATATAAACTCCCATGACCAGTACAATTACTCCAAATACTTTTTTCAGATTCTTACCTGATACAAATTTAGTAAGTCTGCTGCCAACCAAAATTCCCGCAATTGCAAATCCTAAAAATATCAAAAGCAGTTTCCAGTCTATGATATAATCACCTGTAAGATCGCCTGCAAATCCTGATAAAGAATTTGCTGAAATGATCAGCAGTGAAGTACCTATCGCTGCCTTTACCGGAATCCTTGCAAAAAAGACTAAAGCAGGTACAATGAGAAATCCCCCGCCTGCACCGACCATTCCTGTTACAAATCCAACTGCAAAACCATAAAAAATAAGTATGAGATTTTCATTCATTGTCATACTGTGATGATCATCTTTTTCCTTTACATTTGAATAAATCATAGACAATGAAGAAAAAAGCATGATCACTGCAAAGAGGAAAAGTATAAAAATATCTTTGGAGATAATAAGATCTCCGCTTTGATAAATTACTTCAGGTAAAGAAGGCAGTATATATTTCCTTGTTAAAAAAATCGAAACAAGTGAAGGCACTGCAAATGCTATTGATGTTTTTATATTTACAAGACCTTGTCTTATATAAGAAACAGAACCTATCAGAGTCGTAAAGCCGACTACAAAAAGTGAATACACTGTTGCAAGAACCGGATTTATTCCCATAAGATATACCAATATAGGAACTGTTAAGATCGAACCACCTGCACCGATCATTCCCAAAACTAAACCTACAAGTACAGCAGCGAGGTAACCATATATTTCAGACATCAGCTGAATTTATCCCTGAAATAATCAAGATCTTTTCTGCTGACAGAATTTGGTTTCTCATTATCTTTTTCAAGAAGGTGATTAATATTTTTACCTTTGAAAATATTTTCTTTTCCTTCAAGTTCTTTTAAAAATTCTTCTGAGCTTTTAACTGTACATCCGCAAACTCTTGCCAGTCCGGTAATTCCATTATCAGAGCTGACAACTGTAATATTTCTGTGATCTTCAGATCTCTCAATTCTGTTCCTTATGAGATCATCAGCTGTTTTATTTCCTGAAAAATATATCCCGCTCAAATTCTGTTCACTATACCCGTCAAAATAAAATTCTATTCTGCATCCTCTGCCCAAATGAGATTTTACTTTTTCTACAAAAGACTGTCGTGCAGCAATTTTATCATTCATAAAAATTTTTTTAAACTGTGCAGATTTATGTATCACATTATTTCCGTCTATCAAAACTATTTTCATTTTCTCATTTTCACATTTAGAAATGTATTAAATAACTTTTACAGATTCAGTTCAAATCTAAAATTCATTAAGGTCATATTCAAGTAGTGTCCAAAATACTTTTTATAAAAATATTCTATCAA
>DAORRV010000127.1:0-6452 GCA_035443185.1 Ignavibacteria bacterium
TGAAAAAATTTATAAAATCTGTACATTGAGTTTTATACATTTCAGGTAAAAGTTTGTCAGTTTTTATAAAATGCCGGAAAGCATCAATATGCTCTTCCGCAGAGATAAACATTTTCAACTTATAGCAGATCATTAAATTCAGTTGTTTAGAAGCAGCCTTATACATTACATTTTTTATCTGTCCGCTGTTTTTAAGATACTCCAATGCCTTTTTAAACTCACCTCTTTCGAATTCCATTTTCGCTGAATTATATGCCGAAACATACTGTCTTTTTTCAGGGTCAATTTTGTTTATATATTTTTTAATAAAATTTTCTGTGAATCCAAATTCTTTTACCAATAGTCCTGACCAAACAATAGTCATAAATCTTGTTTCAGTCATATACTTACCTGAAGGTGTCAAAGAAGTGATCTCCTTTTTAAGAGAAAATTTTAAAATTTCAAACAACTTATTCATATACTCCGAATGTCCGTCATGAATTTTTTGCTGAGTATAATTTCTTAAAACAGTAATAAGATTGTGTTTAGAATTTAATTTCAATTCATCTTTGTCCTGAAATAATATAATGTAAAGTTTAGAATAATAAATATCTTCATTTGTGATCAAAAGCATTACAAGATTAAAATATAAATTCAGTTCGGGATCTATTAAATATTCAGGATTTAGTTTTAAATATTCAAGCATGTCTAAAATAAAATCAGGATATCCGTCAGCATTTACTACAAAGTTTTTCTGATTCAGAAAATATTGAAAGAACTTTAATGAATTTATAAAAAAATAGGTATTGAAATATTTCTGTTCCATCATCAGATCTTTATTCAGAGCATCTTTATAAGTTATCATTTTTGTATCTCTGGATTTAATGTCGTTCTTAAAATATTCCAGTTTGTATTTTGTATAATAGGTTTCAGAATCTTTTGCAATCTGTTTTCCTATTATTTTTTCGAGTTCATTAATTGATTTCATCAATAAATTATTCAACTCTCTTTCATTAAGCTCTTCCAAAAGGATTGTATCTTTAAGTACATTATCTTTTTGTAATTTTTTAATAATGAGAAATTCCTTTACCAGCTCCATTATTCTAAAAACAGTCATTCGCATAAAGCTGTCATCAAAATCTATTTTCCCAAATGCCTTTTCAAACAACAATCTTTTCTCAATTAGTTTATCTTCAAACTCCGGATGTTGTTTTTTTATCTGATCAAAAAGCTTAACAACGCTTTGATTTGTATTGAAAAAGGCAGACTGAATAAACAGGCCAAACTCTTTAATATCCTGTTTTGTGAATGATTTTAAAACTTCAATCAAGGTTGATCTTTTCATTTAGTAAAAATGTTTGGTTACGATTAGGTATTAAAATTGCTCAAAAATCTTTTAAAAACAACTAAAATAGAATAGTATGAAAATTATTTTGGAAACAAATCAAAATAACATTCTTTGGAAACTCAGAGCATCTTATATATTTTAGCCTGTAAATAAAAAAACAATAATGAATAATTTATCAGCAGCAAAGGGATACAACAAAGGCGAAATAAATCTACAGTGGGATTCTGAAGAAAATGCGGATTCATATATAATTGAGATCGCCAGCGTGATCCGTTCAAACGAAGCGAAGTGGAAGATTCTTGATATCATATCGGATTCACATTATACAGTTAGAAACCTGAAGTCAAATAAAAATTACATGTTCCGAATTGCTTTGGCTGATAAGAAAGGAAAAAAAGAGACAAGTCCGTTCATTTCAAAAAAAGCACCATAAATATTTTTAAATATTAAATTTTAAACATTTAAAAATTATCAGACATAAATTTAAAAATTAAGATTACGGAATTTAAAAAATTATATTAACTAAATAATATTCTGAAAGGAGTATTTCCAATGAGTAAAATATTTACATTAATGATCATCGTTTTAATTTCAGTTCAAATAAATATTAATTCAGTTTATTCAAACTGGATGCCGATAGAAAAAAATAATAATACTTTTATTGAAACTGATAAATCTCAATTTCAAAATACCAGTAGTAATATTACTGAAGAGCAGGATCGGGGTTATCTTGATGAAAACGGAGTACCCCTGCTTTCTCAAAATGATATGGCAAAAAATACAGATGATTCCCTTCAGTCAGATGCAATAAGTGAAAGAATTCTGAACGGACTTACTGCAGGAGATTATTTGGGCTCGAGTGTTTCAGGAGCAGGTGATGTCAATGGAGACGGATATGAAGATGTAATAGTTGGTGCACCATTGAGTGACTATACCGGTGCAAACTCAGGCAGAGCTTACATTTATTTTGGAGGTCCGGTCTTTAATTCTGTACCGGATAAGATTCTGAGCGGGATTGCAGGAGAGTTGTTAGGAACTTCTGTTTCATCTGCAGGTGATGTAAACGGTGACGGATATGATGATGTGATTGTATCACTACCCGGCTATTTATCAAATACAGGCAGAGCTTATATTTACTATGGAGGTGCTGATATGAATACTACAAGAGATATAACTTTGACAGGTGAAGCAACGGGAGATTATTTTGGTAACAGTGTTGCGGGAGCGGGTGATGTAAACGGTGACGGGTTTGCGGATGTAATAATCGGTGCTCCTTATAAAGCAACCAATACAGGAAAAGCTTATATTTATTTTGGAGGAAGTGCCATGAACAATGTAGTGGATGTGACTTTAATTCAAAATATTGCTTCAGAATTCTTCGGATTTTCAGTTTCATCAGCCGGGGATTTTAACGGAGATGGATTCAGTGATGTAATTGTAGGAGCTTATGGCTATAGTAATTCGGCAGGAAGAACATACATGTATCTCGGAGGAAACACAGTTAACAATGTAGCTGATATGACACTTCTGGGATTTTTAATTTTTGAAAGTTTTGGGTATTCAGTTTCTTCGGCAGGAGATTTTAACGGTGACGGATATAGTGATATTGTAGTAGGAGGTTATGGATATTCAAATTCACTTGGGAGAGTATATTTATATTTTGGCGGAACAGTATTAAATTCAAATCCAGGTGTTATTATTACAGGTCAGAATACTTCAGATCAGTTTGGAAAAAGTGTCTCCGGTGCAGGTGATGTGAATGGTGACGGATTTGATGATATAATAATCGGTGCAGAAAATTTTTCATCAGGAACCGGTAAAGCATATTTATTTAATGGCGGAACTTCATCAGACAATAATGCTGATAAAATTCTATCCGCTGAAAATACAGGAGATAGATTTGGCTTATTTGTCAGCGGTATCGGTGATGTGAACGGTGATGGCAATTCAGATTTTATAATCGGCGCTCCAAACAATGATCAAAACGGTACAAGCTCCGGCAGAGCATATGTATATTTTAACTCAATGTCGGGAACGGATATAGAAGATCTGACTTTTATCGGTACTGCTGACTTTGATGATTTTGGAATGTCAGTTTCAAATGCAGGAGATGTAAATGCAGATGGATTTGATGATATAATTATTGGACAAGGTAAATATAATTCACAACAGGGAAGGGCATATATTTATTTTGGAGGTAGTATTATGGACAATGTTGCCGATGTAACTTTAACTGGTGTTTCAGCAGGGAGTTTATTTGGTCACTCAGTTTCTGCTGCAGGAGATGTAAATGGCGATGGATTTTCTGATGTAATTATTGGTGCAGACAGATATAATTCAAATCAAGGAAGGGCATATATTTATTATGGCGGAAGCTCAATGAATAATGTTGCAGATGTGATTTTTACAGGTGCTGCTTCGTCTGAGTTTTTTGGTGCTTCAGTGTCTTCAGCAGGAGATGTAAACAGCGATGGATTCAGTGATGTAATTATTGGTGCGTACGGATATAACGCTGGAACAAATAGTGGAAGAGCTTATATATATTTTGGTGGAAGTGTCATGAATAATGTTGCTGATGTAACTTTGACCGGAGTTACCAATGAGGATTTTTTTGGCTATGCTGTTTCCGGTGCAGAAGATGTAAATGGAGATGGATATAGTGATGTAATAGTTGGTGCATTTGGATATAATGCAGGAACGGATCAGGGCAGAGCCTATATATATTTCGGTGGAGGTTCTATGGACAATAATAAAGATATAACTATGACAGGAGTTAGTGCATCAGATTATTTTGGAATTTCAGTTTCCAAAGCCGGAGATGTAAATGGAGATGGATATAGTGATGTTATTGTTGGTGCTTCAGGGTATAATTCAAATCAGGGAAGATCATACATTTATTTTGGTGGAAATTCTATGAATAGTACAGCAGATGTAATATTTACCGGACTTGAGCAAGGTGACGAATTTGGATGTTCAGTATCTGAAGCCGGAGATGTGAACGGAGATGGTTATCATGATGTAATTATTGGTGCTTCAGCAATTAATGGTTCAGGTGAAGGTAATACTTATATTTTTTGGGGAGGAAGTAACATGAATAACGTAGCGGATATAACTATGGCCGGTGAAAATAACGGAGATCAATTTGGGAAAGTCGTATCTTCAGCCGGAGATGTAAATAATGATGGTTTAAGTGATGTGATTACAAATGCTGATGGTAATGATGAAGGCGGATATTTTGCCGGTAAAGTTTATTTAATTTTCTCAACTGCTCCTGTAGTCAATCCAAGATTGGTATATGTCAAAGATGTTCCAAATGATCAGGGCGGAAAAGTAAATCTTAATTGGGTCAGGAGCGGATATGATGTTCAAAATATAAGTACTATTACAGATTATGTGGTACAGAAAAGTATGCCGCCTGCAAACGGGAATTTTGCATGGGAAAATACTGCATATATCCCTGCGACCAATGAACCTTTCTATTCCTATACTGCAGATACACCTTTTGATTCTGCTTCTAATAACTCAGGTGTTTTTTATTTCAGAATTACTGCAAGGACATCTATTACTAATCAATACTGGCGATCAGGAATTCTGTACGGAAGTAGTATTGACAATATTGCACCACTGATGGTATCTCCTTTTACTGCTTCACAAATTATATCTAATGTCAGCTTAAACTGGAATCGCAGCACTGCTACGGATCTGCTTAATTATATTATCTACAGGAGTACTTCTCCGACCATTGATCCAGAGACTGAACCTGTATTTGCAACTACTATAGATTCAACATACATTGATACTTCTCCGCTCAGCGGAAATTATTATTATTTCATTGTTGCACAAGATATTCACAATAATAAAAGTCCTGTTGCTGTTGTCGAAAGTCCGAACATGACTTTGAATCTTACAATGTTTATTGAAGGATTTTATAATACCGGAAGTAATTCACAGGTGAGTGATTCTTTAACAGTTGAATTAAGAAATGCAGCTTCGCCGTTTGCTGTTGCTGATATTTCGAAAGTAGTTGTATCTTCTGACGGAACGGCAACTTTAAAATTCAGCGCTGCTGCAAATGGAAATTATTATACGGTAATTAAACACAGAAACTCGATTGAGACATGGAGTAATACTGCGATAGCATTATCAAGAATTATAGCGTCGAATTATAATTTTACTACTTCTTCATCACAGGCATATGGAAATAATATGATACAGATTGATGCCACACCTGTTCGTTTTGGAATCTACTCCGGTGATGTAAATCAGGACGGAACAATTGATTTGTCCGACGGAAGTCTGATAGATAATGATGCATTTAATTTTGCAAATGGATATTTGCCGACTGATGTGAATGGAGATGAAATAACAGATGTGGCTGATGCAGTGTTTGCGGATAATAATGGGTTTAATTTTGTGGGGAAGATAACGCCATAGTAGCAATTAAAAATTTCGAATTAAAAATTAAGAATTGATTTATTGAAATCTATATTAAAATATAAAAGAAAGAAAATTTTCAACAGATGTTGCTGAGATAAATATCAAAATTTTAAAAGAAAGTTTCAGAATAAATCAAAAACGATTAACCCAAAAATGGAGCGAAGAGTGTTGTTGCCGAAAGAAACAGCAAACAGTAAATTGCAAAAATTTAAAACCATAAATAATGGAGTCAAATTAAACTCATTTCTACAAACCCCACCAAGCCTCCATTTTGAAATAAGGTAAGGAGCAGTAACAGTTTAATAATGCTTTTTGGTTCTGGCTATGCCAGTGTATGAGTATGTAGAAAATAGTTAATAGTTAATAAAAGATATGAAAATTTGATATTTAAAAATTTATATCCGGAGTTTCAGTTATCAAGACTCCGGATTTTTTATTAAAAATCTGTAAATCCTATTTGTAAATTTTAATCTTTTAAGTGCATGTTAGAATGAGAAAATTTGTGAAAAAAAATATTTATTAAAATATATTCCACTATAAGTTCATATAGCACCAGAATTATATTCAAAAAACATTTATGAAAAAACCTTTGAGACATGGAGATATGTCAAAATTTAGTATTGGAAAGACTTTCCAGCTTGAGAATGATATAATGATTTGAGTAAGTGATTCCTGAAGGTGAATTATT
>DAORRV010000128.1:0-6287 GCA_035443185.1 Ignavibacteria bacterium
CAATGGAAATAGTATTGAGTTCTCCTGCTGCAACTTTTTCGCCGAGAATCTGAATCTCAGAAGCGCGGACTAGGTTAACACCAATTGGACCAACTGACCTTACAATTGTTGCCGACCGTCCTTCATCAGCAGTCGTTGCTGATATGAAATCAAGACGCCATGTAGCTGAAACTCCCTCCTTTTTGTAACCTTTCAGAATATTATTAAAACTACGGTTAGCGGCTATGGTTGATCCGCCATTCTGTATTACGATCAAAGCTGCATCTAGTGCCATTTCAACAGATTGCATAGACTGTCTCCTTTTTTTTCATCATTAACACCATACAAGAATTCTTTCCGGAACAGGTCACACTTATATTGCATTTCTTTTCAAAGTTCATCACTAATGATTTTGTAGATTTACAAAATAGTTTTATGTGGGAAAAAAAATGAGCATCTAATTCTCATACTCAATACTTATTTCAAATTCGCTTTTTCCCACGCCCTTACCTTTACATCCGCTGCATCAAATAATCTTTGATAATTACCTTTTTTTATTTTTTCTCTTGCTTCAGGTGTAAGCTTCTCCCATAACGGATCATACATATAATAAGGCTTCAGATAAATTTCCTGGTTGGCTGAGGCGACATTGTCAGTTCCGAAAATAAATCTGTCAGGGAATTGATTAAACAGTTCAGCTGTAGCGCTTAGAGAAGTGTCCGTCTTTGTAATATATTTCGCAACTTCATCCCACGAAATATCAAAGTTAACATGACTTAGAGTCGGATCCTCACACATTTCTTTTATAAATGTGATCTGATCTTTAACAGGGTTAACTATTCTTCCAAGTCCGACATGCGCCCAGATAATACTTGCATCAGGATGTCTTCTGAAAACATCTTTTAGATCTGCAAGATAATTTTCAACATAAACTTTTGGGAATGGTTTATTTATATCATTATGAATAATTGCTACAAGTCCGGTCTCCGCGCAAAAGCTGAAAATGCTGTCGAGGGCAGGATTCAATAAACTCGCTACCTTACCGGCAACTTTAGGTGAAACAAATTCTTTATGGATCGTGAACTCACCTATTCCTTTGAACACACCAGGGAAAGTCAGCAGCACTCTTTTAATGTGAGCCGCTGCGTACATGTCAGCAGGATTGAATGCCGTGATCATCGGGTCAAAGCGCTTTTTCTGGTCATCCGTCAGGCCAAGATACTGCATAGCAATATAGGCGTCATTGAATGAATAATAATACAAAGGCGCGTCTGTATCGAGATAATACTTAGGAGCTTCATCACCGGAATTTCCATAATCCCACATCTGCTGAAGAGGTATTCCGAACAGAGCACATCTTCCTACTACGTTACCCATGTTTTCTAACTGCTGCTGAACAGTAATACCCTCCTGGATATAATTGGTAAGATGATAATGAACATCATAAACTTCGTAGTCATTATAAAGGTCTTTGCTCTGAGAGTAACAAAATCCCGAGGTAAAAAATATTGTAAACAAGAGCAGTAAATATTTCCTTATACTAAGGATGCAATTAAGTTTTGACATAAGTGTTAAAATTTAAAGTTAAAATTAAAAAGTAGTTTTTTTTAAAGTTATAATATCTGATTACATTGTTAAATTTATAATACAAATGGTTTTATAAATAAAATGAAACCGCTGCAGATAATATTGTTCCCTTTAATCCACCGATATAATATCCGAAAGAACTGCTGACCGGCGAGCGGTTAACTACGATCACCTGTGCATTAAGCCGCATAAACCATTTACCGTAAGGGAATACATTTACTCCTCCCAGTATTTCATTCGAATTGTTAAATTGTCCCCAGATCTGTGAGCCGACAGAATACAATTCAAGCCACTTTGGTATTACCATGTAAGATGCCTGTACATAAAATCCCTGATCAAGCATTGCAGTTAACGGAACCGGTCCTGTTGTATTGAATTTATTTAAAGTACGGGAATACCATTCAGTCTGAAGAAAAAATCCTTTGTATTTGAAACCTGCAGATGCAGAAACCATATTGTAATCAGCTTCCACAACTACAACATCTTTTGCCAGTGCACCGACCTGAAAAAGATTCAATGCATCCGAAAGACGTACGCCCGTATTACTTGGAGAATCTTCTATGTTTGCGCTGAACCGGTTTTCACGAGAATGAGTAAAAGCTCCGCCAAAGTTAGTCGCCAGTTTCGTATGTTCATCATAATCTGAAAATGAAGCAAACCGGCCAAATTCCCCTGTTGTCGGTCTCCAGTAAAGACTTGCAGCATATGCAAGATTTCGTGACAGTCTTGCTGCCAGCCTTGATGCACTGACATCAAGATTGCTGCTTGTATTTCCAACCATTACCGTATAATGGATTTTTGGTATTGCTTCGCCATTTGCCCAGATCCCCTGAGAAAAATAAGGCCGGAAATATTCATCCGCCATAACTCTGTCGTGTGCCAGCCAGAAAGGATGTGAGTAATGATTTGAACGCATTCCCGGTAAAGCTCCCCAGCCGGCATTCAGATTAAATTGTTTTGCAAATTTATATGTCATGTTTCCGATTACAGCGATCTGGTTTGTAGCGTTGACAGTCCAGAGAGTTAAATTGTAATTAAACTTCGGATCAAACAGAAATCCGCGAAAGAAAATCATTACCCTGTGAAGCTGAAAATCACTTCGTGTATCTATATTCCGTGTGTTTCCAAGATGATCAACATAGGATTGTTCTACAGGAAGCTGATTGATATACCTGAATAAACCATATGCGCCAATGTTTAAAGAACCTTGCTTGCTTTTTACTAAATCAAATCCTTCTCCCGGAGTATATACACTGCTCACACCTGCCACTGTATCAGCACTTATAAGAGTATCAATTTCTGCAGGAACATCCTGGGCATTGGCCTGTCCGGGAAGTATGGCAAAGAAAATTACTACAATGAACAAGTAGATGAAATTAGTCAGTAACGTTTTTTTCATTATGTATTTTTAATTTAAGTTATAATTTTTGTGAATTATTTTATTTCGTTACTTAAAACTGAATATTTTTGAAAAGTTAGCCTTGACGGAAAACTGAATCTTTGTATCAGTAGAGATGAAGCCCCCCTTATTTTGTCTTTCTCCCCATTGATATTCAACACCTGCCATAAAACTAGGTACCGGATAATAAAGCAGATTTGCAATTACATACTGTCCACGTTTGAAGGCAATTGGCAACTGAGCATTTGAATTATCAATGTTAATCATTGAATATCCTACCGAACTTGTAAAATATTTACTCCAGGAATGATTAAGAAAGGAAACTATTCCGGTAACGGGTAAGGCAATTCGTTTTATTGGTCTTGTTGCAGTACGTCCGGAAAATAAAGTATCAAGACCAATATCAGCAGGAGCATCATTCATATAGTTTTCAATTCCTTCTCCGTACACTAAATTTAATATCAGTTTGTCATTTTCCGTTATATTTATATTGGAACTTAAATTTCCTCCCCAGCCCACTGCGCTGCCGTCAAGAGATAATGTATCCTCAGTTGGATCAACCCATCGTAAACTTTTTACTATTCCTGATAGCTGAACATATCCCCAGTCATCACCATACCGATATTGCCCTGTAAGATCAGGAAAATAAAATTGTGACCTTGTCCCCTCGAGTTCAACCCTATCGGAATACTCACCATCATCAGCGCTTCCTCCCGGTTTTTCAAGAGCAAATGTTAATCTTGAAACTCCCTGAATAGGCATATATCTTACTTGTATGTTCCTATACCAAACCATGCCCGGAGGACCGTTGTATTCAATTATGTTCGGAAATACGTCCGAGTCCATAAATGCGCTCCATGTTTGGCCGGCTCCAAATTTTCCAAGTTCTCCATAAGCATGCCGCAGTCTGAAAGTAGTCTGACCGGCATCTGCACCTGTTCCGAAAAGATTAAATTCAAATGTTGTTTTTAGGTCACCCAGGGGTGTGGGGGTAAAGGATTTTACACCAAAACGTGTTTGTCTCACTCCAAAAAAAACTTTTCCATCAGGGGCAAATTCTCCTTCAAAGGAAGGAAGCTTTGTAGGTCTGAGTACATCATACCAGTCCGGATTTACCGTTTTGAAATCATAACCCATATCGGACATTACAAAACCGTAAATTTCAAAAGTATTCTCCTGCGCTTTTAATTGAATTGAAAAAATACTGACAAGCAAAGTAAATAATAGTACAGTTTTTTTCATAAATTTTAGTAGCTAATTAAAAAATAGTTAGAGAGTTTAGTGAAGTTTAAAAATTTATTTTCCATTTTCCAAATATTTTATTATCCCAAATTGTTCATTAGAATTTTAAAATATAAAAACTCAAAGTACGCTAAGCACTTGCGCAAAGATCACTAAGATTTTTTTTTACAATTCAATTTTTTCTATAACCATTTGTGTTCTTCGCGGCTCGTAGTGAAAAAAGTTTCTACTGAATAATCCTGGTTTATACAAAATTAGTAACAACACATTTTTATACTTTATTAAATTTTGAGGGTGATTAAAGTAAGTGAAGATACTTAAACACATTCTTTCATTCTGAGTGAAGCGAAGAACCCCAAAACTTCAATTCTAAATTAATTATTAGATTCTTCACTTCACTCCGCCCGTTCAGAAAGATAAAATGCGTAACTTCAGTTAAGTTAAGAGTCAAAAATAATTATTAATCTATTATATTTCAACCATCACATTTCTCAACTTACCCATACTTTTAATTCTCTGTTTTTTTATAAAAAAAATGAATATTATCATTGTAATTCCTTCAGTTCTAAAAACTAAAATGAGCGTTGTAAGAAAAAAAAATATAAAATTTCTGACTCTGTATAATTCGTTTACCGCAAATGAAAAGATTGATTTTGATAAATTTATCGGGAATGGTTTGAATGGGAATAAAAGAAATTACAATAAGATCTTATCCTCACTGAAAACTGATGAAAAAGGAATTATAGATTTTTCTCAGACTATTAACAGCAGAACCAGATGGAACAGACTTTCCGAACTAAGTATTCTTGCCGATAAATTTCTTACATTGAAGTCTTTAGAATACAATAATTTTGAAAACAGATATTTATTGCTGAAAGAATATGACAAAAGGAATCTTACTTCAGCCTTTGAACAAAAGTATAAACAATTTAAAAATGAGTTATCAAAAGAACCTGTTGTAAATTATGATTATAATATGGTAAATCAGCTTGATAAAATTTATCTGAATCATTTAAAATCGGATTCTGATTCAAAGAAATATCCTTTAAAAATCTCTGAATCAGGTTATAACAGACTTGGAATTTTTTTAATCGAAATACTGGAAAATCTTATAGAAGTTTGGACAATCAAAAATTCCAGCGTCTTAATCCCAAAAACTTCAAATGAGGATATTTATTCGATTCTGAGTATGGAAAAAATACTTTTCCTTTTTTCAGGATTTTCAAAATCACCGAATAAATTATATCCTGTAATTAAATTTCTATATCATATTTACAAAAGTTTGAATGACCTTACAAATCTAGAACACTATAAGGAGGCAAAGAAAATCTTTTTTAGAGATCTCAAGGAAATTTCAAAAGAGAAAAGAGAACAATATTTTATTTACATGCTGAATTATAATATCGAGCTTAAAAACCTGGCAATTTCCGGCGCAGCTGAGGAGTTGTTTTTTTTAATAGATAAAAAGCTTAAAGAAGGTCTTTCAGCAGATTTTAAAATTAAAAATTTCCCGTTAAATCATTTTCGTGACATTATCATTATATCTTTAAGTCTCAAGAAATACAAATGGACTGAAAACTTTATAAAAAATTACGGACCTCTTCTTCCGCCGGATATCCGGTTTGATACTGTTTCAATTGGGGAAGCAATGTTACTATTTGAAAAGAATGATTTTTTAATGTGTAAAGATCTTTTGATGAAAATTAAAAGAAAAACTCCGTTTAGTTTTGTAGATGTTTTTGTCTTAAAGTTAAAGGTCTTATATGAACTGAAAAATTTTGATCACTGTCACAGCGAACTTAAAAAATTTAATACTTACTTAAGAAAAGAACGAATAACCAAAAATCTTCTTATCAATTACTCAATAGAGTTTTGCAAAGCGTACTCCTTATTATTAAAATTAAATGATGGGCTTGTTAAGAATAATCTTATCAATCTGCAATACATACTTTCAAAAAAGATATTGATCGCAAAAAAATGGATCACACTTAAGATGGAAGAATTAAAATATTAAAAATTAAAAAGGTATTTTTAGTAAATTACGGAACAATGGAAACGCTTCCGGAAATCCGTAAGTTCT
>DAORRV010000129.1:0-6250 GCA_035443185.1 Ignavibacteria bacterium
TTTTTAAACTTTGAGTCTTAGAGACTTCGAGACTTCGAGGCATTTCCAAAGAAATTATTCCTAAACTTTGAGTCTTGGAGAATTTGAGGCAATGCCACTATTACTTTTTTCCTAAAAAAATGCTTTTCATAAAAAAATTATTTAACATACTTTTATGACAATAAAAAAAATCTCTTCAGCTGTGTACTACTTTCAGAAGAATGTATATTTTAAATCAAACATTTTTTTAAAATTTATAAATTATGAAAAAATTATTATTACTTTTATTTTTAATTTTACTATCTGTACCTGCTTCACAATCTCAGACAATTGTAGCTACTTATCCATTTCCTGCTTATTCCCAATACAATTCTTTCTGGGGCATTACTAAAATCGGTGATACTTTACGAATTGCAACTGATAATAACGGCAGTATCTATAAAGTAACAACAACCGGTATTATTAAAGACAGTCTGGTAACTCCATTTAATTTTAATCACGGACTTGAATGGGATGGTACAGGTTACTGGATCGCTGAACAGTTCAGAACAGCCGGAGCAAGACTTTATAAAATAAATACAGCCGGAGAAAGAATGGACTCAATTCTTCTGCCTCCATTGATCGGCGGTGCATCCGGCGGAGTAGGTGATATTGCACTTGACAACGGCGGACTCTGGTTCACTATTTATTCACCAGACTTCACTGTCTATCCTTATTCTTATGCTTACAAAATAAATTTAACCACGAGACTCATCACTGATACTATTCCACTTCTCGGCAGACAGGTTCAGGGAATTGCAGTAAAAGGCGATACAGTGTTTTATGTAAATGAATATTTTCATACCACACCTTTTGTGGACAGGGAAAGAATTTATGCTTATAGTCTTTCTCAGAGAGATACTTTGTTTTCTTTTGCGACTCCTGATCCTGACGGAGACGGAAATCCGAGAGGTCTCCACTGGGATGGTCAGTTTTTATGGCTGATTGCTGACAGGATTGGCGGAAATATTTCTCTTTTTAAAACTCTTTATAAATATTCCATTACAGGAGCAGGTAATCCGCAGATCACTACCAGTAATAATTCTCTCGACTTTGGTAATACTATTGTCGGAATGTCTAATGACAGACCTTTTACAATCACAAATACAGGGACAAGTAAACTGATTATATCTGCTTATAATATTACTAATAATTTATTTTCAATAAATCCAAATAACACACCGGACACTATTAATCCTTCACAGGTAAAAAATTACACATTGAAATTTACTCCGCTTGCTTTCGGTAATGTGACAGGTCAGCTGAAGATAGTCAGCAATGATGCTGTCTCACCGGAGAAAATTATAAACCTGTTTGGAAAAGGAATTTTTAACGGAAGCAATATTGGATCTTCGGTATCTTCTCTGAATTATTCTACTCGCAGGGTCAATAGTCTGAGCGGTGGCTATCTGGATATTACAAATCAGGGAAGTGCTCCACTGATCATTAATTCAGTTACTTTTAATTCACAACGATTCAGACTTGATACAGTCGGACTTACTTTCCCGATTGTGATTGATACTCAAAAGACTTTGCCAATGAGGATATGGTTCAATCCAAACAGTGCAGCTACATTTAATGATTCGGCAAAATTTAATTCCAATGCTGTAAACAGTTCGGTGTTAAGAATTCCTGTTACTGGTATTGGTCAAGTTTCACCTGCAGTACTGGGAAATATTCAATGGCAGGCGGAAATTCCTGATAATCCAAATACAACTTCTGATAATCTGAAGGTGATGTCAATGAAGGAAATATCGGATGTGAACAGTGACGGTATTAATGATGTAATGATTGCCACAGATAATTACTGGACGATTTGTTACAATGGAAATTCTTCTGTGACTGATGATATTCTTTGGAAATTCAATTCACGTAAAAGCAATAACGTATCCGGCTCAGTGGTTTATGAAGACGGAATGCAGATCATGAATGATATAAACGGTGATGGAGTACAGGATGTGGTGATCGGCACAGGCGGTAACAATGAACTTGTATTTGCACTTTCAGGCAGGACAGGAAATTTATTATGGAGTTATGGTGATTCGCTTATCACATCAGACGGTGATATTAACGGAATGAATGTTTCCAAGGATTATAATAATGACGGGATAAATGATGTACTCGTCGCTGCTACAGGTGAAGGCAAAGGTAACGGCCGTCATGCTGCCATTTGTCTGAATGCAGTGAACGGCACAGCAATTTTTTATGCTGTACAAGGTGGACATTTTACGCATAGCATTACACCGACAAGTGTCGGCGGTGCGATCGATTTCAGCAGTAACGGCGGACCATATGGAGTAAACGGATTTTCTAATGCAGGCGGTTTTACCTGGTCTACAACAGTTTCAAGTACGGTATGGAATCTAAAAGAAATGCAGGATCTTAATGCTGACGGAGTCACTGACATTGCAGCATACTTCGGTTTCAGCGGATCGATAAGAATGATGTCAGGAAATAACGGAGCGCAGATCTGGTCAAATGATTTCGGGCAGAGTATTGACGGAAACATCAGAACATTAGGTGATCTGAATAATGATGGTTTTAATGATATTACTTTTTCCGGTCCGCAGACACTTTACAGAGTGGATTCGAGGACAGCAGGAGTTATCTGGAATACTTCACTTGATAATAATTATATTCACAGCGTCGCCGAACTTTCAGATATGACAGGTGACGGTATCCGTGAGATTGCAGCCGGTACTCAAAACAGTAATATCTATGTGGTCAGAGGTGACAGCGGACAAATTATTTTTACCTATAACTTTGGATCTGCTACGACAAATACTGTTGAGCAGGTAGCTTCAATAAAAAGTATAGACGGAAACAGCAGCTCTGAATTTCTCGGCGGAAGCAGAGAAGGTATAGTGATCTGCTTTGACGGAGGACCCAATGGAGTAGTTGGTATTACAAATATTAATTCATCATTGCCTGAGAAATATTCTCTAAATCAAAATTATCCGAATCCATTTAATCCTTCTACTAAAATTAAATTTGACATAGCAGGTAAAACACAAAATGTAATGCTGACAATATATGATGCAATCGGCAGAGAAGTATCTGTACTTGTGAATCAGCAGTTGACACCCGGCTCATATGAATCAGAATTCAGAGCAGATAATTTTGCAAGCGGTATTTATTTTTATAAATTAGAAGCAGGTGAATTTATTGAAACAAAGCGTATGATTCTTTTAAAATAAAAAACTTAAAAATTATTCATTCCTTTATAAGTATACAGCTTTTCTGAAAACGATTGAAACGTCTCTAAGCTTCAAAGGCTCAAAGTTTAAAAGAATAAAGTATTAGATCTTTGAGCCTTCAAGACCTGGAGGCAAACTTAATAAATTTGTTTTCGGAAAAACCTGCAGCTTTGGAAGGTTGAAAATAAACAGCAATAATTAAAACTTTCGGTAGAATAAATCATGAAAAAAAATATCTTCATTCTGATCATGTTACTTTCTGGAATAATTTCAGAATTCACTTACTCACAGACTTCACAGTGGAGAGCTTTAACAAATTCACCTTTCTCATCATCCAGATTTGAAGATATTTTTTTTCTGAATGAGAATACCGGATGGATAATAAATTTTGACGGGAGTACATACAGAACTTTTAACGGAGGACAGAACTGGCTTTTTTCTCAGAATATTGAACTCAACAGAAGCGTCGGATTTTTTAACTCACAGGACGGAATTATAGGAACACTTGATATAGACAGACCGTTATTCAGAACTTCAAACAGCGGAGCAAACTGGATTCAGGTTACAAATCTTCCGAATCCTCCTCCGCGGGGTGTATGCGGAATTTCAATTATTAATCAAAATACTGCTGTAGTTTGCGGCACTTATTCTGGAAATGCGAGAGCTTATAAAACTACAGACAAAGGAATATCCTGGAGCACAATATTTTCCGATACTTCTAAAGCAAGGTCACTAGTTGATACTTATTTCTGGTCTCCTGATTCCGGTCTGATCGCAGGCGGTTATACTACTACCACTTATTCAAACGGAGTAGCAGTTGTCTTAATGACTACAGACGGAGGATCGACATGGAATACAGTTCACAAAACAAACAGGCTTAAAGAGTGGTGCTGGAAAATAAACTTTTACTCACGTACAAACGGCGTGATCAGTATTGAAAGAAATTCAGGACTGTCATATTTTCTTAAGACTTCAAACTCAGGATTAAACTGGACTGAAGTTCCTTTCCGTGAATATGATCAGGAAGGAATCGGATTTATAAATGATAACACCGGTTGGATTGGAGGATGGACTGGACCGACTTATCAGACTACAAACGGCGGCACAAACTGGTCGCTCGCCGGCTGGGGAGAAAATGTAAACAGATTCAGATTTTTTAGTGATTCACTTGGATATGCAGTGGGGGACAGAGTTTATAAATATTCGAGAGGTTCTGTCGGTATAAATTTAATCTCTGCAGAAATTCCTGAAACGTATAAGCTTCATCAGAATTATCCAAACCCATTCAATCCAAAGACAGTCATAAATTACAATTTACGAGTTGGGGGAAATATTATACTGAAAGTATTTGATGTACTTGGAAATGAAGTGAGTACTCTTGTAAATGAAAAGCAGATAGAAGGAACTTATTCTGTTGACTTCGATGGGAGTGGTTTGGCGAGCGGTATTTATTTTTATAAATTAGAAGCAGGTGAATTTATAGAAACTAAACGCATGATCCTTTTAAAATAAAAAATTAAAAAATTAAAACAATTATGAAAGCTCTATTAATCACAACTTTTTTTGCAGCTTCATTTTTTAGTTTCACAAATATACAGTCTCAATGGATTAATCAGAATGTTCCTGATAATATTGGTGTGGTTTTAAGTATGGATTTCGGGGATTTGCAAAACGGCTCCGGATGCGGAAATATATTTCTAAGTGATGTTTATGGAAGAGCAGTTTACACCATAAATGGAGGTAATAACTGGCTTACGTCTCAGGTTCCGGATTCATCCAGAGTGCTTGCCTCAATACAGTTTGTGACATCAACTACCGGTTTTTGTGCCGGAGCATATAATACTTTAAATAATCCCGGAAACAGTCAGCTTTTAAAAAATTTAAATGTCAACTATTCACAGAACGGCCAGCTGCTAAACAATTCAGAAAAAACAAATTTTTCAAAATCAGGTGAAAATTACAAAGGTCTGTTTTATAAAACCACAGATGCAGGTCAAAGCTGGAATACTTTTGGAAATCTACCTCCTGATGTTTTTTACCTGAATGGATTGTCTTTTATAAATTCAAATACCGGGTTTGTGACAGCTTCTTATCATGTCTTTGGAGGGGTGGATGATGGTATTCTCAAAACAACTGATGGTGGAAACAGTTGGGTTAAATTGCAAATGCCATCAGATACTATAAATAATCTCAATTATATTTTCTTTCTAGATGATAATACCGGATATGCAACAGGATTTAAAAAATATGAAAATGTTCCGAACGGAATAATTATTAAAACTACAAACTCCGGTACTTCATGGACACTTCAGAGATTTACCAACACATCTTCATTGAGTAATATAAATTTTCCGAATTCAAACACTGGATTTGTGATCGGAAGTACTTTTCCTTTCGTTGATAGTTCTTATGTTTTTAAAACTATTGATTCCGGAAATAACTGGGAATTACTACCAATACAGTTAAATAATATTTTCGAAAGCGGAATTGATTTTGTACCCGGTTCCGGAACAGGCATAATTTATGGAAACATTTTTGATACTGCAGCATCATTACTTTTTACAGCAAAAACTACAGACTATGGCGTGACCTGGATGAATAATCAGTTTATCAATGAAAGTAATGTTATAGTCGGCAGTAAACTTTTGAATGAAAATAACTGGTATTTATGTGGTCAAGGTTTAAATTCACGAGGGTGTATTTTACATTCAACTAACGGCGGTGTCGGAATAACTCAGATTGGAAATACCATTCCGGAAAGATTTCATTTGAATCAGAATTATCCAAACCCATTCAATCCAAAGACAGTCATAAATTACAATTTACGAGTTGCGGGAAATATTATACTGAAAGTATTTGATGTACTTGGAAATGAAGTGAGTACACTTGTAAATGAAAAACAGAATGCAGGTACTTATTCAGTTGACTTCGACGGAAGTGGTCTTGCAAGCGGAATTTATTTTTATGAATTAAAATCAGATGAATTTTCTGATGTGAAGAGGATGTTGCTGCTAAAATAATTTTCTAAGACTTTT
>DAORRV010000130.1:0-6174 GCA_035443185.1 Ignavibacteria bacterium
ATTTTGGATCAGATTTTTATTTTTTATTCAAAAGTTTTGTCGTGTACAGAGGTTTGTGAATCATTATTTCCATAGAAAACGAAATTGCGTCCCAAATATTTTTTCAGTGAATGAAAAATGCTGGTACATATAATTTGAAATAATAATGATTACAATATAAATTATTTATTATTAAGACTCCCTGATCTTAAATTGTGAATTCTCACAAATTGAAAGAAAGCCATTTTTTAATTTTCTGCCGGCTCGAAAAATTTCACATCTTATGATGAAAGATCCTTTGAGACTATGATATTTTGGGAATAAATTATTTAATCCGAATTTTTAAAGGTTTTAAATTTATAACTTGATAATATTTATTATTTGTAATAGTTTTGGGCACATCAAATAACACACCTTATTTCTGCTTAAGGAAATTATTGAAAACATTACAGTTCGTTATCATATTAAAATTTTTTTCGTTAATAATACTTTATAATTAATCACCCCGATTTTCCTTCACAAGAAAGGACACAACTTATGGAAACAAAGACCGGCAATAAATCAGCACACAATTCTAATTCAAATTCTAAAGACTCAAAAGAATTAAAAGACTCAAGAGATTCAAAGGATTCAAAAGATCCTAAAGAATCAAATGATTCAAATGCTTCAAAAGACGCAAAAAATGTGACTGATTTCAAATCAAAAAAAGTATCTGAGCTCATTGATATCGCAAAAGATCTCGGAGTATCAGGATACAGCGACCTGAAAAAACAGGAATTAATATTTAAGATCATAGAAGCTCAGGCAAAGAGAGACGGATTTGCTTATGCAGTAGGAGTACTGGAAGTATTACCTGACGGATACGGATTCCTTCGTTCAGTGGATTATAATTATCTTCCTTCACCTGACGATATTTATGTATCACCTTCACAGATTAAAAAGTTTCTGCTGCGAACAGGTGACACAGTCAGCGGGCAGGTAAGACCTCCAAAAGAAGGAGAAAGGTTTTTTGCATTACTAAAAGTCGAATCAGTAAACTTTGAAAGTCCCGATACGATACGCGACAGGATCCTGTTTGATAATCTGACGCCCCTTTATCCTGAAGAAAGATTTAATCTTGAATCCACACCCGGTGAATATTCCATGAGGATCATGGATCTGTTTACACCGATCGGAAAAGGACAAAGAGGTCTGATAGTGTCTTCTCCAAAAAGCGGTAAGACAATTTTACTGCAGACTCTTGCAAACAGCATTACAAGAAATCATCCCGAAGTACATTTAATAGTTTTACTAATTGACGAAAGACCTGAAGAAGTAACCGACATGGAAAGGAATGTAAATGCCGAGGTAATTAGTTCGACATTCGACGAACCGCCAGAGAGGCACGTTCAGGTTTCTGAAATTGTACTTCAGAAAGCAAAGAGACTGATCGAAGCAAAGAAAGACGTAGTCATTCTTCTCGATAGTATTACAAGACTTGCAAGAGCACACAACACAGTCATCCCACACAGCGGAAAAATCCTTTCCGGTGGTGTGGATGCAAATGCACTTCACAAGCCGAAGAGATTTTTCGGAGCTGCAAGAAATATAGATGAAGGCGGAAGTCTGACAATAATTGCTACTGCGCTTATAGAAACAGGAAGCAGAATGGATGAGGTTATTTTTGAAGAGTTCAAAGGAACAGGTAATATGGAGATCGTACTTGACAGAAGAATTTCCGACAGAAGAGTATTCCCTGCAATAGACTTAAATAAATCCGGTACCAGAAAGGAAGAGCTGCTTCTTGACAGCGATGTACTCAACAGAGTATGGCTGCTTAGAAAGATCGTAGCTGATTATAACCCCGTAGAAGCTATGGAATTTTTGCTTGGCAAGATGAAAGGCACGAAGTCCAATAAAGAGTTCTTAGCTTCCATGAATTCATAACGCATCTGTGAAAATTTGCTGACTTTATGAAAAAAGTTATACTAATCAATTCGGTTTCGGAAGACATCAGAATAGCAATTACCGAAGACGGTAAGCTCGCTGAGTTTTTTTTAGACACCCCCGCAAAAGAAAGAAATGTCGGTGACATTTACTTAGGAAAAGTAGGTAAAGTAATCCCCGGTATCAGGGCAGCTTTTATTGACCTTGGTTTTAAACAGGATGCCTTTCTTCATTTTTCTGATATTGGAAATACACTTTCTGAATATGCTTCAATGATCGGTGATGATCCTGATGTAGAAGAGGATGATGAAGATGAAGAAGAAGAAACTCCGCCTGTAAATACCCGCGAAGATTACAGAAAAAATCCGATACTTGAAAAAGGTCAGGACATTGTGATACAGATCACAAAAGAGCCGGTAGCAAGTAAAGGATTCAGAGTAACGACAAAAGTTTCACTGCCCGGCAGATATCTTGTACTTATACCATTCGAAAAAAAGATAGGACTTTCCAAACAAATTTATAATCCGCGTGAAAAAAGACGGCTAAGAAGTATTGTAAAATCCAATGTCCCGAAAGGATTTGGAGTTATCATTAGGACTGTTGCTGCCGGACAGGAAGAAAATTTAATACTTGATGACCTAAACAGTCTGATAGTCATGTGGAATGACATTCAGGCAAAAGCCAAATCTTCACAAACACCATTTATATTATATAAGGATGTTTCGACTACTTCATCTGTGGTCAGAGATATGTTCAAAGAAGATATAACCAAAGTTATAGTTGATTCCAAAAAACTTTACAGGGAGATAAAAACCTATGTCGATGAGACCTCTCCGGAGTTTTCAGGAAAGATCGAGCAATACACAGGTAATCAGCCATTGTTTGATGTTTATAATATTGAAAAACAGATCGAAGAATCACTTCAAAGAAAAGTATGGCTCAAGAGCGGCGGATATATTATTATAGAGGCGACTGAAGCAATGACAGTCGTAGATGTAAACAGCGGAAAATATGCCAGACACAGGGATCAGGAAGTCAATACTTTAAATACAAATCTCGAATCTGCAAAAGAAATAGTAAGACAGATCAGACTGCGGGATATCGGAGGTATCATTGTAATAGATTTTATAGATCAATATGATGAGAAGAACAGAAAAAAACTTTATGAAGAAGTAAAAAAGGAATTCAGAAATGACAGAGCAAAATCCACTATACTGCCTGTCAGTGAATTTGGAATAGTCGAGATCACGAGACAGCGGATCAGACAGAATATAATTCATACAATCTCCGACAGATGTCCGATGTGCAGAGGTACAGGACATGTACAGTCAAAAGCTACTTTTATAAACAGGTTTGAGAGATGGATGAAAAGATATCAGGGCGGGAATAACGGCAAGAGTATCATAGTAACCGTAAATCCTTTTATAAAAAATTATCTTACTGAAGGATTTATCAGCCGCGTTACAAAATTAAAAATCAGCAACTTCCTGAACATACAGCTTGTAGAGGATGAAAATCTTGCACTTGATGAGTTCAAGGTATTTTCCAAAAAAGCTAATAAAGATGTAACTGAAGAGTTTGATAACTGATACATCCCTCCAACCAAACCGGTTTAAAATAAAATTATATATTTACAGTTTCTACATTTCTTTTTTGAGCGATCAAAAATGAACCAAAAAAATCGCCGATGGTGATTAATTGCCGGAAATTCTGAGCAATGTCTACAAAAATATAAACTCCTCATCCGTTAGAAAAACACTTACGTATTCGTCAAACAGTATATTTTTGCTTAACACCATTGCTCAGAATTTCTTACTGTCAATTTATCACAGGCGGATTATCTCATATAAGTTTGCTGTGCTGTCCTAAATAATTTAAAAAAAGGAATATGGTTTTGAAATACTTCTATTTAAAACAAATTATCATTTTTGTTCAAATCAACCCCTCACAAAAGCAACAAAAATAATCATAGAAGTTTTTTGTTTTCAAAAATCCCGCCTGTATGCCGTTAAGAAATTTGCGAAGCAAATTTTGAGTTGGATATTTTATTTCAATTTCGAAAAGAATTTAGGCAGTTTATTATCCCGGGTATTCGGGATGACTTTTTTTGTTACTTTTGAGCCTGCCCTCGAGTGTTCTTATCGAGGGTCGTTAAAAAAAAGTAAGTAGAAAATATTGAATCTAGAATTTTGCAACGAAACGTTTTGGACGGTTATGAATATTTATGTACTTAAAAATTTTGTAAGGATTTAGTCATCTCAATTTAATACAATTACATATTCTGACTCTATCCTTATTCTCAATTGTAAAATTACATTATCATTTGTAACTTCATATATAATTTTATAATCCATTTTTAATTAACCTTACATCTTTCTGATTGGAGAACTGGAAGAAAAATCTATATAGCATCTGGATCGCACAGTTTGTTGCAATGGCAGGTATGAGTATGGTAATTCCATTTCTGCCGTTTTATATTCGTGAGCTTGGAGTAACTGAAATTCATGAACTCGAATTCTGGAGCGGACTTGTATTCAGCGGACCGTTTATTTTATCATTTATTCTCACTCCTGTCTGGGGAATGCTCGGCGATAGATTCGGAAAAAAGACTATGGTAATGCGTGCGATATTTGGGTTAGCTTTATCGCAGCTTCTGATCGGATTTTCAGCAGATGTGTATCAGCTTTTTATTTTCAGAATGGTGCAGGGAGGAATCAGCGGATTTATTGCTTCCTCGCTGGCATTAGTTTCTTCAAGTACCCCCAAAGAAAAATCAGGATATGCTATTGGAATTCTGCAGACTTCTATCTCATCAGGAACCGTTATTGGTCCTTTCATCGGTGGAATTATTTCAGATATGACTTCATATAAAACTGTATTTTTTGTAACATCCGCGCTTTGCATTGTCAGCGGACTGCTTGTTCTAATAAATGTTAAAGAACCTCCCAAGCAAATTTCATCAAGACGTTTTACACTTTCTGATAATTACAAATATGTTTTCTCAAGATCTTTTCTTCTGATATCAATGCTTTCAATACTTTTTTTGCAAATTTCGATAACTGTGGCACAACCGGTCTTTGCACTATTTGTAGAATCTATAACTACAGGAACTGAATATCTCTCGACACTTACAGGAGCAATATTTGCAACTCTCGGAGTATTCAGCGTGATCTCATCTCCATGGTGGGGTAAAAGAAATGATACGAAAAGTTTTAAAAAGAATATTATTATTGCAATTACAGGTGCAGGTATTGCTTATTGTTTACACTCATTTGTTTATGATCCGTATATGCTTTTTCCAGTAAGAGCTTTTCTCGGCTTGTGTGTCGGCGGGATAATTCCTGTAATTTATGCAAACATAAATAAATATATCAGCGATGAAAGAAAGAGCGGTATAATGGGAATAGCTTCCAGTTTTACTTTGCTGGGGAATCTGCTCGGACCCCTGATTTGCACAGCACTACTTTTTAAAATTGATATGCGGTATATTTTTCTTATTGCAGGTATAATGCTTTTTGTGAATGCATTTATTATCTATATTAAGGTAAAGGAATTTCCAAAAAGTAAAGAATTTTTACTTGACGGTACGGGAGTAAATTTTAAGGAAATTCATAATTCAGATATTGATCAGAATTTACCGAAAAATAACTGATCAAATAAATCAGATTATTCAAATTAATTTTATATGAGCCAAAAAAATTAAAAAGATTATTTGTTTCCGCAGAGTCACATGCTCTTCGGACTCTGCGTGTACAGAATTAAAAAAAATAAATTAATTATATATGAAGCCAAAAAAATTAAAAAGATCCGAGGATAATAAACTAAGTATAGAATGGAATGATAATTCAGTTTCCGAACTGGACATAAAAATGCTGAGAGATGAATGTCCCTGCGTGCATTGCAAAGGTGAGACCGTACTGTTCAGCAGTTATATACCTATCAAAGACCCGTTTAAAGCTGCCGGATTTTATGAACTGGAAAAAATAGAACCTATCGGAAATTATGCAATTCAGATATTCTGGAAGGACGGTCACAATACCGGTATTTATTCGTGGGAGTATTTAAAGGAATTATCTGAAAGGGAAAATAAAAATTAATTCATCACATTTGTCAGATAGTGTCAAAAATAATTTGATGTATATAAGAAAATGAAGTTTATTAAATATAAAAACCCCTCCAATAAATTAATTTTGAATACAAACTTATCATATCCGTCCAAAACGTTTCGCTGCAAAATTCAAGATTCATTATTTCCTGCTTGCTTTTTTT
>DAORRV010000131.1:0-2439 GCA_035443185.1 Ignavibacteria bacterium
AAAGAATTTTGATCAAATAAATTATATTACTGAACCATGATCATTATTTATCAAAAAGTATTGTCACATTCAAAATGAACAAAACACTTTTTTGAACCAGTTGCAACCGCTACCCGGATTATAATTCTGAAAAATAGTTTATCTGAATTATCTTTAAGTCATGTACAATTTACAGATCAATAACTGCCGTGAAACTAAACTATAGAATTAGTTAACGGAATATTAGAACAAACATGTAAAAAACTATTTCAGCGTGTTAATGGAATAAAGATTATAAACGCTTTTGCTGCCATCAGAGTCATAAAACTCTCTTGTAACAACTTTCTGAAGTTTATTATTCTTTTTCATCCCAAGCTTTTTAAGATTATTCTCAGCTATTTTATTTTTCTTATGGACATATCCGACAATGTATTTGAATTTTTTGGAACTGCTTAAGTGATCCAAAAGCAGTTTCGATGATTCATATCCAAGGTCCAGTCCGCGGAATCTTTTGTCAATGGCTGTAGAAATTTCACAGGCATCATCATAATGTTTCCGCCATTTATAACAGATATATCCGACATAATCATTTTTATGCTTAATGACATACCATATCTCTACAGGATTAGAATACTTTGACTTAAGCCATTTTCTGATCTGAGGTTTTGTCCTGTAATTAAGGTATTCCGGGTTCAGGAATTCAACTAGTTCTTCATCATTGAAGATATTATGCATAAGTTCAACCAGCTTCTCATCAGAGCCGATGAATCTTATCAAAGAACATTTTTTCCCTTTTATTATATTTTTAAACAATATTAAAAAGTAAAAATTAAAAAATAATTATTTATATATCTTTCGGTACGACTGTTCTGTACCATGGTTTTTTTGTCCTGTCCTTTATTTCGTCTATATGAATATGTTTTGCTTCCATATATTCTTTTAATCCATCCATGCCAAACTCTCTCCCAATACCGCTTTGTTTGTATCCGCCGAATGGTGCTTTATCACTTAACAAATGATATTCATTTATCCAGACTGTTCCGGCTCTGAGTCTGTCGGCAATTTTCAAAGCTCTTTCATCATTTGAAGACCACACTGCACCTGCAAGACCAAATATAGAATCGTTTGCGGTTGCGACAGCTTCATCATCATCTTTAAATTTCATAACTACGAGCACGGGTCCGAATATCTCTTCCTGTGCGATCTTCATTTTATTATTTACATTTACAAAAACAGTAGGTTCTATAAAAAGTCCGCTGTCTCCGGATTGTTTTCCGCCGGTAAGTAACTCAGCTCCTTCTTCGATCCCTGTTTTTATATATTTCATTACTGTATCAAACTGACTTTGATTTACAACCGGTCCAACAGTTACAGACTTATCCATCGGATCACCGATCTTCATTCTTTCAATTTTTTCTTTCATTCCGGAAATGAATTTATCATATATCTTTTCATGTAAAAGTAATCTTGTACCGCCTTCGCAGCATTGTCCCTGATGATAAAATGCAGCATAGATCGCTCCGTCAATACTCATTTCCAGATCCGCATCATCGAGAACTATATTAGCAGATTTACCGCCACATTCGAGTGTAATTTTTTTCAGATTAATAGAAGCGTTCTGCATAATGATCTTTCCTACTTCTGTAGATCCGGTAAATCCAACTTTATCAACGTCAGGATTTTTTACCAGCTCAGTGCCGATCTCACTTCCGCTTCCCGTTATAATATTTATTACTCCTTTAGGAATGTCAGTTTCGCTTACGAGTCTTGCAAGTTCGCAGGCAGTGACTGAAGTTTCCATCGCAGGTTTCAGGATTACTGTATTGCCTGCAGCAAGTGATGGACCGAGTTTCCAGATAGCCATTTTTAAAGGGAAATTCCATGGAGTTATCAGAGCACATACACCAATGGGTTCATATCTGATAATATTTTTGCTAACTCCTTCTTTTGACAATCCGGATATTTCCTCATTCAGATCTATTGCAGCAGCTTTGGAAAAATAGTTCAGACTTTTTGCAGAAAGGAAAACATCTTCACCGGCTTTTCTGATTGTTGATCCTGAATCTTTTACTTCAAGCTCAGTCAGCTTTTCAGCATTTTCATTAATTTTATCAACTAACTGTTTTAATAATCTTGATCTTTCTTCGCCCGGAAGTCCGCTCCAGATACCGCTGTCAAATGCATCCCTTGCCGCTTTGACTGCTTTTTTTGTATCGGAAATTCCTGCCTTTGAAATTTCGGCAATTACTTCGCCATTGGATGGATCTGTAGCTTTAAATGATTGCTTATCATCAGAATCACAAAACTCTCCATTAATAAATAACCGGTAATTCAACATATATTATAAACTCTCTTTGATTTAATATTTAAAAAATATAAAACTTTTCTCTCCTGAAACTAAATTTACCACAAAAATCTAAATAAAAAATTTGGTAATTCAAAACTATTAACTATTAACTA
>DAORRV010000131.1:2539-6085 GCA_035443185.1 Ignavibacteria bacterium
ACCACAAAAATCTAAATAAAAAATTTGGTAATTCAAAACTATTAACTATTAACTACTAACTACTAACTACTAACTACTAACTACTAACTATTACATATTAACTACTAACTATACTAACTATTAACTATTAACTATTAACTAACTACATATACAAATAAGGCTTCCACCCCTCATCAATTCTCCCTGCAAAGTTTTTTATAAACGTAATATGAGATGGTCTCTTTGGAATATTCAGCAATGTGAATTTTGCCTCATCCGGAGTCCGGTTCCCTTTTTTATTATTACATTTAATGCATGCAGTTGTAAGATTTTCCCAGGAGTCTTCGCCGCCTCTGGATTTTGGCAGTACATGATCCACAGTAAGATTGGAAGTTACACCGCAGTACTGACATTTATGATTATCTCTTCTCAAAATATTTTTACGTGAAAGTATGATCTTTTTAAATGGTACTCTCACAAAAAAAACAAGTCTTACTATACTTGGATATTCAAAGCTTCTGTTTACTGTATATATTTTTTTTGCTTCAAGACAATAAATAGATTCTGCTTTGCCTAAATATATCAGAATGATCGCTCTGCGAACATTGCAAATAGTAAGAGGTTCATAATTCTGATTAAGAACCAGTACTTTGCCGTTTAGATTACTGTATCGGCGGTTTGCTGTATTTTTAGTATCCTGTTCGTGGAAGACAACCTCCTTTTGTTTAGGGCTTAGCTTAGATAGACAAATTATGAATATTAATATGTATAGTCAATTTTATTATTGAGTTGCAAGCAAATATAGTAAAAATAAATTTGTAAAAGAAAGAATAAGAATTTATTGAAATATTTATTTAATCTGTTTGAAAATTTAAATTAACAATTGCATTAAAACTCATGTTTGAAAAGATGTAAGATAATTAAAAAAATTCTAAATTTAGAATTTAGTGTTAAAGTTTAAATTAATGACATAACACATTTTAAAAGTTCCGATTAAATATGATCAGTCAAAAGAAATTACCTGATACATACCATTCTTAACTAAATTCTTTAAGTGCATCCGTAAGATCTGTAACATCTTTTTTGTTATTAAATAAATGCGCCGACAGTCTCAGGAAACCTTCTCTTAATGCTATAAAAATATTTTTTGATTCAAGATATTTCTGTACTTCATCATTCCTTTTATTATCTTTATAGCTGAATATAAGAATATTAGACCTGTGGACAGGATCCGGATCTGAATCAATAATAAAATCTGAATCATTCATTTCATTTATAAAAATGTCCTGAAGTTTTTGAATGTGTTCGAATATATTTTTCACACCAAGTTTCAAAAACAAATCAATTGATGAGATCAGCCCGATCATACCCAGTGTATTTGGAGTGGAATTTTCAAAAGCGTTACCGTCTTTTTTAAAATTCAGTTTGTAGTCGAGAAAATTTTTAAAGTCAAATTCAATACTCGAAGTTGCAGCGTACGTCGGATCCACATTATCCCTTATCCTGTCTGAGATAAAGGCAAAGCCAATACCGGCCGGAGCCATCATCCATTTCTGCGAACCTGCAGCCATGAAATCTATTCCGGATTCTTTTACATCCACAGGACATACACCCATTCCCTGAATCGCATCTACTACAAAATAACAATTGTTCTCTCTGCATATTTTTCCAACTGCATTAAGATCATTTTTGAATCCGAGAAACTCAACCGAACTTATAGTAAGGACTCTGACATTATTTTCGCGTATGGTTTTTTCAATATCACCGATCTTTATTTTACCGTTTACGGAAGGTATCAAAATATTTTCAATCCCACGGAGCTTTTGCTGATTCATCCAGGGATATGCAACTGCAGGAAATTCCGAGTCTGCGTAAGCTGCTTTTTCACCGCGTTCCAGTTTAATTCCGTTGGCAAAGATATTTAATCCATGGGTAGTGCTTCCTATAATAATAATTTCGTTTTTATCAGCGTTTATCAGATCAGCGGCTCTGGATTTCAAAGTCTCTGACAGCTTCATATTAATCAGACTAAGATTTTTATTTGTGAAAGTAAATTCATCTATGAATTCCATCAGCCTTCTTCTGGTCTCCAGTGAATACTGTGAATAATGTGCTGAGTCAAGATAGACACAGGATTCTGTTACAGGAAAAAGATTTCTTGCTTCTTCGATGCTGTTTATTTCATCTAATAAGGATATTGATTCAGATGTTAAGCTGTTCATTAAAATTTATTTTTTATTTTTTTTAGATTTTTTAGTACCGGTCTTTTTAGTTTCCTTTGGTTCTTCTAAGTTACTCTCATACATTTTTTTGTAAGATTCATAATAGAACATTATGCTGTTTACATAATTGTAAGGTTCTTTCCAGTTGTCGAGAGTTCCATAAGGAGGTCTTTGACTTTCTGGCCAGACAAGCGCATGAATAGAATCTTCTTTTGCTGCTAAAAACGGATATGCTTCCTTTACATTTTCCCACTGCTTATGATCCTTATTAAAGTAAGCAGTAATTGTCATCGCATCTATCACTCTTCCGAGACCTGCATTGTAAGCTGCCAGTGCGAATTTATATTTCTCATCTCCATAATCACGAAACTGAGATACCAGAGAGGCATAATAGTAAATTCCGGCTATCAGATTATTTACCGGAGTCTGCGTTTCTTCAAGCTTAAGTGTATTCTGCAGACCTTCACCTGTCCTGGGCATCAGTTGCATCAGACCGAATGCTCCGGCATGAGACCTTGCGTTAGCATTGAAATAAGATTCCTGTCTTATGATAGCAAGTACTATGCGCCAGTCCAGATTATAAAAATTACTTTCTCTTGTAATTACTTCACCGAGTTCTTTTACTAAATTTTCTACATTACCGAGTTTAAATTCTTTACTGACCAGATTCACTTTCTCAGAGATCCGTTCCAGATCTTTTACGTTCAGATTTTTTGCCTGCTGTTTGAAATTAGCATTTGATGCAAACAGATCAAACAGTGTGTTCCAGTCTTTAAACATATCCTCAATATACATGTTACTGCTGAAAGATTTTCTTGAAATAAAATTATTAAGACCTTCAATTTTTTCGTGTTTATCCGGTGATGGAGAAATAGCATCATTGTTATTTATATTATTCACACCGGACCTGATACTATATGAGTCAGAATAAATTTGTGATTCATTATATGAATAAAATAAAAGAACTATAATGAGCATAAATGGAAGCAGAATCAGAATGAATTTTTTAAAGTTTTCTGAAAGATGATATGTATGAGTATTACTGATAATTGGTATTATGAATTTGAATTCAGAATAATATTTTATTAAAAAAATCTTATTAAAATATAAGGGATTAAATATTGTAAATTTAACCATTTAATAAATGTTTAACAATTTAAGAATAATATCGGCAAAAACTCTTCTATATTAAAATAAATTCTTTAAACAGAATTGTTGGTGAAAATTAATAAAGCATCCATAACCAAGATCCAAAATAAAAATAATTGCTTCTCTTATTTTTACCTGAGGGATGGCAGAGATTTAATTTATCGTTTAACCTGTCCATCTTGATTACATCAGGGGA
>DAORRV010000132.1:0-5979 GCA_035443185.1 Ignavibacteria bacterium
CTTGGGAATGAAGTTGCCCAACTGCTGAACGGTAATCAGGAAGCGGGAAGTTACGAAGCGGAATTTGACGGGAGCGGTTTTGCGAGTGGGATTTATTTTTATTCTTTGTATTTGAATGAGAGTTTGTTTGATACGAAGAGGATGGTTTTGCTGAAATAATTATAAATTGTAAATTATAAATTTTAAATTCTAAAACTTCGGAAGTCTTAATTGATTCCGAAGTTTTTATTTTGGTTCTTATTTAAGTGATTCTTTAATCATTTAATCCATTAATCAAGCTTCAGACACATTGAAAAATTCCATAGCTTGTTTCTTAAAAACATTCCTCTTACATTAAATATATCTTAAAAAGGAAATACTCTATAGGAAGTAATGAATTCATTGAAAGCAATAAAAAATGTTAAGAGTCATCAGGTAAATATGAACACAGCGATTTAAGTTTAATCACTTTCCTTTTCGGCAAAAAACTTCCCAGATAAGTTTTAAAATATTTTTTAATTTATATATTTTTCTTTTATGAAAAAATCATCCTCAATATTTATAATTATCTTTATAATGTGCAGCTCCGGTATTTTTGCACAGGTAAATCAGGAATGGGTCGCGACTTACAGCGGAAATGGTTTGGGTAACAATGTGCCTAAAAAAAACTTAGTCGATAAAGAGAATAATATATATGTAGTGGGAAGGAGCTATGGTACCGGTGATGATTTTATAACTTTAAAATATAATCCATCCGGGAATCTGCTATGGGAAAAAAGATATAACGGGACCGGTAACGGAGATGACGGAATATCAGCAGCAATCCTTGATGATTCTAATAATATTTATGTAACAGGATACAGTCAGGAAGGAGCAGCTCTCGGCGGATATAACTGGATAACTATAAAATATTATTCAAACGGTGATACGGCATGGAAAAGAAGTTTTAACTGGATTGCTAACAGTACTGATGAACCTCTCGCAATAACCATAGACAGATTTAATAATATATATGTAGGCGGATACGGAAGATCGGGTCAGCCTATAGATGATGACTTTATAACTATTAAATATAATTCAAACGGCGATCTGCTCTGGCTGGATTCTTATGATTCAAATGTTTTTGGACCGGACAGAGTAATGAGCATTGCAATAGATGATTCATCCAATGTCTATCCAACCGGTTATTCTGCTTTTTCAGGAGGTAATGAATAGATAACTATAAAATATAATACTAATGGTGAAAGAAAATGGATAAGAAAAAATTCAACATTTAATGGAGATTATTTAAGACCTGCAAGTGTAACAATAGATAAATATGGAAATATTATAGCAAACGGATATTATTATTTATTCGGAAACTATGCATTTATTACAATAAAATATAACTCTGAAGGCGATACATTGTGGAAGCGTATATACAAAGGAGACGGTAATTTAAATTTTTGCTTTGCGCTTACGACAGATGATTCCGGAAATGTATATGCAGCGGGAAGGAGTACAAATACTGGAACTGGAGAAGACTATGTTACTATAAAGTATTATTCAGACGGAGACACTGCATGGATAAGAAATTATGATGGAGGTTATGATAACTTTGATGAAGCCAGATCTGTAGTTGTTGACAATTATCAGAATGTATATGTAACCGGTTTAACAAGTTCCTCTACTGGTAGACCAAGCTATACAACAATTAAATATAATAAGTTTGGTGATATTTCCTGGATAAAAAATTTTAGCGGCAGTTATTTAACTGATGTAGCTACTAGTTTAAAAATAGATATAAATTATAACGTAATAGTTACTGGATATTCACAGACAAGTATAAATTTTGCTTCAATAGCTACAATAAAATATTCTCAAATAACGGGTTTCGTGGATAAAACTAATTTATTTAATTTAGATTTTAAATTATATCAAAATTATCCAAATCCATTTAATCCCAGTACCACAATTAAATTTACTTTAATATCTGAAAGTAATGTAATACTGAAAATATATAATGCACTAGGAAAAGAAATTGAAACAGTAATTAATATAAAAAAACCTAAAGGTACTCATGTAGTTATTTTTAATGGAAAAAATTTTACAACAGGTATATATTTTTACAGCTTATTTATTAATGGAAATTTAATAGATACAAAAAAAATGATTTTAATTAAGTAAGATTATGAAAAAAATAAAATTTAAGAACACCTTTTTAATTGTTGTATTTTTATTTAACTATTCATTCCTGTCAGATATATCAGCTCAGGTAAATCAGGAGTGGGTGGCGACTTACAGCGGAATTGGTTTAGGAAGCAATGCTCCTAAAAAAAACTTAGTCGATAATGAGAATAACATATATGTAGTGGGAAGGAGCTATGGTACGGGAGATGATTTTATAACTTTAAAATATAATCCTTCCGGAAATCTGCTATGGGAAAAAAGATATAACGGGATCGGAAACGGTGATGACGGAATATCAGCAGCAGTCCTTGATGATTCTAATAATATTTATGTGACAGGATACAGTCAGGAAGGAGCGGCTCTCGGCGGATATAACTGGATAACTATAAAATATTATTCAAACGGTGATACGGCATGGAAAAGAAGTTTTAACTGGACGGCGAATAGTACTGATGAACCATTTGCAATGACTATAGATAAATCCAGTAATATTTATATTTCAGGATACGGAAGAACAGCACAGCCTTTTGATGATGACTTTATAACCTTAAAATATTCATCAAATGGAGACTCGGAATGGACAAAAGTATACGCTTCAAAATCTCTAAATCCTGACAGATCAAACAGTATCACAGTTGACGACTCCAGTAATGTATATGCTTCAGGATATGGAGGTACTCCTGATAATAATGAGATCATTACTATAAAATATAATTCAAGCGGAGTAGAAAAATGGATAAAAAGATTTCCAACGAATTACGCAGATTTATTAAGACATACTATATCTGCTAATGATAAGAATAATAATATAATAGTAAACGGCTACTATTATTTTGGTGATCACTACGCTTTCAATACATTAAAATATAATTCACAGGGTGATCTATTATGGAATCGAATTTATAAAGGAGACGGTAATTTAAATTTCTGTCACGCTCTTACTACAGATGATTCAGGAAATGTGTATGCTGCGGGAAGGAGTACAAATACCGGAACTGGAGCCGATTTTGTTACAATAAAATATTATTCTATTGGGGATACTGCGTGGATTAGAAAATATGATGGAGGTTTTAATCAATTTGATGAAGCTTACTCAATAGCAGTAGATGATTATCAAAATGTATATGTAACCGGAATGTCAGATTCAACGGATGGTCTTTCAGATTATTTAACTATGAAATATGATTCTGACGGGAATATTAACTGGATAAAAAAGTATAATGGATATTTTTTAGTTGACAGATCATTCTGTTTAAGTATTGACAATAATTACAATATAATTATAAGCGGGTTTGCTCAAAAAAATATAAATGATGCATGGATAACTTCTATAAAATATTCTCAGTTTACTGGCGTATCCGGAAACGATATAGATTATAATTTTAATTCGGTTCTTTTTCAAAATTACCCAAACCCGTTTAATCCGGCTACAAATATTAAATATCAATTATACTCTACCGGAATTGTATCGATTAAAATCTATGACATAATTGGAAAAGAAATAATATCATTAATAAATAAACTTCAGAATTCAGGAACACATGAAATAAAATTTGATATTAATAACCCGGAAAATAGAGGTAATTTACCAAGCGGAATATATTTTTACAGTCTTTTAATTGACGGAAAAATTATTGACACAAAAAGAATGATTTTAATTAAATAAGAATATGAAAAAAATCAAAACGATATGCTTTAAAGAGACCTGCCGTGTTAATTCACGGCAGGAAAAATTATAATAAAATAAAAAAAGAGGGAGAAGACTCCTTTTAATGGAACCGTGGCGGTTTTAAATAAAAAGATATATCTTAAAAATTTAATTCTTAAGATAGATGATCTTTCCCTCTTTTTTATAAAAATTTTAATCAACATAGCTTTTAATAAAAAAAATTAAAACTTATAAAATCATGAAAAAGAAAAATAAAATAATTCGAAATATAATATTCATATTTATTCTGTTTGCAATAAATTTTACATCCGGATCTTTGTATGCTCAGACTTATTTTGGAGACTATGTAGAAGTACCGGTTTATGAGGATACTATCATACCGAATGTAACAAATAAATTCGATTATTGGGACTTAGGTCAGGTAAATACAACTAATAACAGATTGGATATTGTAGTAGGCGTATCACAGAAAGGAATTAATTCAGGACCAGGTAACAGCATTATCGGAAACTGGTATAAAAATGAAAACAATGATAACTTCAATAATGAAGTCGAAACTAGTAGATTTATTAACTTAGGTAATTATTCAAATCCTATAACTGGTCTTATATTTGCAAAACTTAGTTCAAGTCCAAGTGTAAAAAAGGAAGTTATTGTATCAAGAGCAAATGGTGATTTGGAAATTTACTCAAATAGTCTTGGATCTATTTTATTTCGTATAGGCTTTAAAGCAAACGGAAAAGTAGCTGCAGTAGGAAATTTTACAACAGGAGATAATCTTGAAGATGTAGCTGTACTAATGGATGACACTGTGAAGATTTACAAAAACCTTGGAAACGGTTATCTTGATTCTATTCCGATTTACAGACTTCCTATGCATGCCAGCGCTGTTACACTTGCTCAGATCAGCAGTTATGCCGAACCGTACGCCACGGTAAACAATACAACATCAGACAAAGATGAAATCATTTTAATACAGGGAGATTCCATTAGAGTGTATCTAAACAATAATAACAACGGAACTTCATTATCGACAATAATTTATTCAGGGTTTGGATTCTCTGTAAAAAGAGATTTTAAAATAGCTGATTTTAATAATGACGGATACAATGATCTTGTATTAGTAGAACAAGATAATGGAATAAATATTTATAAAAATAATTCAGGGACTTTAAATACTACTCCATCTTATTCAAATACAGGATCTTTTAGTCCTTTTACAGTTGCTGTCGCTGATTTTGACAAAAACGGATGGAATGATATTGTGGTAAATTTAGCTGACAGAATCAATTTGTTTTTGAATAAAAAATCAGATTCATTGTTTCAGCAAACAGTTTCGGAGTTCACTTATTATGATTTTCCGGGGAGATTATCTTGTGTTCCTTTAAAGACTATTGTCGCAGATGTTTATAACAAAGGAGGATTGGCAGTGTTGTATTCTAATTTTGGTGATGTACAGGATTTAACAGAAAATGATCCTCCGAATGAAATTGAGCAGCTTGTAAGAATTAACGCCTCCGACACAGACGCAGTCCCGGCACCTGCATATCTTTTTGAAGATTTTGTGCAGCAGGATACGATCTATCATCCGAAGCTTCTGCTTTTTAACAGAGGTGACAGGGATTTCCTGAGATACAGGATTTATAAAAGAAATTATACATCTTATAACTATTATTTAATTGACAGTACATCCGGAGACAGTTATACTGACACGACAGAAGATCTGCTTTATTCAAATTTAGATCCGTCTGATCCGCCGCCTGATAATCTTTTTTATTATGCAGTCGCAGTGGACAATTCGTATAAAGTATCTATTACATCTGACACTATCGGATATCCAGCTTATGTATGTCCGGAATGCGGAGGAGAGATCGGACCGAGAGGTGTATTGGCAGGCAATGAAATTTCATCAACACCTTTAAACTATTCCATTAGTAACTATCCCAATCCGTTTAATCCATCAACAAAAATATATTACACATTACCGGCTGAAGGGGTAGTAAAAATTACTGTTTACAATTCTCTCGGTCAGAAGATAAAGGAAATTGTAAATGAGTTCAAACAAGCCGGTACTTATAAATCGGAATTTAACGGCAGCAGTTTATCAAGCGGAATTTATTATTACAGAATCGAATCGGGAAGTTTTGTACAGACGAAGAAAA
>DAORRV010000133.1:0-5975 GCA_035443185.1 Ignavibacteria bacterium
CTGAAATAAACCAAAGATTGTTTCTTGTAATATGTTTTCATGATTCACCGGTTGTTTTTTTGCAGCCGGTGTTTTTTTTTATTTAAAAATTACACTGAAAAAAGTATTTATAATTTGAGATTGAAAATTTGGAAATGATATTTTGTCCTGAAACAGGTTTGCAAAATGTCAGTTACATTTTATAAACTTAAATTAAGAACAGGTAAGTGTAAGATCAAACCAAATCAAAGATTCTCAATAATATACAGCTTAACATTTAAGCAAAACAAAGGGAGGGCCTGGGATCTTAGAACCGGAGACGGAATTTTTTAAAAGTAAAATCTCCCTCCCCTTTCTTCAAGTGGAGGACCGGGTGCAATATCTTTAAGTTAAGTGAATTTTAATTTATAATTTTATTAATGTAAAATTTTAATTTCAAAATTCAGGCTTCTCCCCTTTGTCCAAAGAGGAGGCTGGGAGGGGTTTGCTGATCGCGGCGATTCAAATTCAGAATTCCCAATTTCTAACTGAATATCATCACCTTCAGCAACCCGATCAATATCCCCGCAAGACCGCCTACTATTGCGCCGTTCAGCCGTATGAACTGCAGATCATCACCGACCTTTTCCTCAATCTGCTCTACAAGTTCTTTATCATCCAGTTTATTCATGCTGTCAATTACATGTTCACCGATCTTGTAATGATGCTTGTCTATCATCTCCGAAAGATTATCCTTTATCCAGTTATTGATCTTTAATTGTGAATCCTTATTCACGTTGATCTCTTCAATGATCCTGTCAAGATTTTCAATGATGGTTTTCATGAGAGGCGTTTCAGTATTTTCAAGCTGTACTGAAATAGTTTTTTTCAGATTGGTAAGGGCATTGTGCAGAAGTTTATCCACATCAGGATTATTCAGAATATTTTCTTTAAGATCGGAAATGATCTTCACAGATGAAGGATCACTATTGATCAGTCCGTCAGCAAAATCAAGTACCACCTTGTCAAGATCTTTCCTGAATTTATGTCCGGGATTATTTTCCGCTTCTTTGAGAAATTCATTGATAACATTTATTAACTGCTCAGCAATAATTTCTCTGTCTATCCCTTTGAATTTTTCGGCAATTGATACAAACATCTTTTTGACAACTCCCTGATCTTTATAATTCTGAACAAGTTTATCAATCTCCTGATCCAGCAGTTTCCGTGTAGTCTCACTGTTAATGACCTTTCCCGTATTTCTAATCAGCATTTCCCAGAGCTGTTCATGCTTTCCTTCATCGAAAGATCTTTTGATCCAGTTCCCCAGCGGCTTTGCAAGATCCAGATCTTTGATCTGATCAGCAAATATTTTTTTCATAAACTCAATAATATCCGGTCTGTCAATTACGGAAACAAACCTCAGAGCAATATCACGGATTAAGTCAGTAATATTTTCTTTGTATCTGGAATTCGGATCATTAAGATTTTCCAGAATAAATCCCGAAAAATCAAAACCGCTGATCTTTTCCTTCAGACTTTCTTTCGAAAGCCATTTACTTGTAACCAGATCAGACGCACCGTCAGTAAGTTTCTTTCTATTATTGACTATTATATTGGTATGTTTTTTTATGAAAGGCACGGGAATCGGGATCTCCCTGAACAATGCGCTTACGGCAAACCAGTCCGCAATTCCACCCACCGTCGCAGCTTCAAAACCAATTTCAACGATCCTCCATATTTCCCCTTCTATCGCTCCTGCATAAAAAAGAATTTCGATCACCGCCAATCCGGCAATCGAAACGATCAAAGAATTCCTTCCGACATTATTTTTTCTTTTCAATATTTGAAATTATTTCATTAAATAAGTATTTACAAATATAGCAATTCCGATATTCCATTTCCACCTGAAGTATTACTTAAGTTTAACTTCTTTCAGAATTATATTTAACTTTTCATACCTTTATTTTACCGGCAAGAATCATTTTGATGTAAGACTTAAATTTCATTTTTGTAATTTGTTTCATAACGGTTCTTTTCAGTTAAGAAGTTAATTTTTCTACTTAAAATTCATTTTTTTCTGATCTTTTTAAATTCTATCTCTTCGATCTTTTCCTTTAACCAACTCTTGCTCGAAATAAATTTTTTTTCATTTTCCATCATTCTTTTCAGTACGGCTATTTCATCCGTGTTATTTCCGCTTTTTATCTTTGATAAAATAGATATAAATTTTATAAATGTTTTTAAAGTTTGAATCTGCGGCTCATTTAAATTTTTATCACGTCTTAAATATTTTCGTAAGCTGTCCAGTATGCTCGTCAGTGAATCCGGCGCATTAGTTTCATATAAAACTTTTGCCAGAAGAATTTTTGCATTAATGTAATAATGAGGATCTTTATAATGAATTAAATTTAAGTGGGGGAAAATTTTATCAAAATCTTTTTTATAAAAATATAATTTTGCTTTGGCGAGATTGTAACTCTCTTCAGCCATCTCCGGAACTATGAAGCTTTTGTATTTCTCCATGTATTGTTCAGCCCAGTTAAATTTTCCGAGAGGCAGTACAATATTTATAACGTTGTTGAAATCTTTATCAGTAATGGAATTGACCAAAACGAACAAATCTTTATCAAACATTATTTTATATAATTCAAATAATTCGGTTCTTAATTCAGTATGTCCCTCATTTATTTTTAAATGATAGAAAGATTCAAGATATCTGTAAAAGTAGCTGAGCTGATTGTTTGTAAACTTCCCCACATTCAGTTTAAGATATTTTTTAAACTGAACCGAAAAGTTTTTTTTATCTTTGTTCACAAACATCATTAAGACCAGATATATTACATAGACATCGGGATGATCTTTCGAAATTGATTTTTCATTTTTTTTCACAAAACCTGTCAGCTCATCAAAGAAGTTCTTATTGAAATTGAGTATCTTACCGTTTTGATATTGGTACATGATCATCTCATGAAACGTATGAAATTTCATAAAGAGAAAATAATAGTCAAGATTGTCAGACTTTGCCTGTAAGTTTTCATGCAGCTCAAATTGTATATTTGTAAATCTGAAATAAATTTCTTCATTATTTATTGTCACTTTGTTCATATAATATAGATCTTCTTTTATAAATTGCTTATCGCTTTGCTTCTTCAGATTGTTTAATAAAAGTTTAAACTCCTTCTCCGATCCTTTTTCTCTCAGTTCTTTTAACAGACACATATCATTATACGCTTTGTCATTTTCAAATACATTCTGTACAAGAAACTTTTCAAACACTTTCGAAAAATCTGATTTGAGTTTCCAGATCATTTCGGTTGAAATAGTTTCATCTGAATAAATTTGTTTTGAAATTTCTGTTTGTGAAATATCTTTTTCTGTAATCCCGGGGTGTTTTGATTTAAGATAGTAGAATAATTTCTTTACGTTTTCAACCGTATTGAAATAAGAGGAATTCACTATTCTTTCAAACTTGACGATCTCTTCCTGGGTAAGTTTATTAAATAATATTAGCATTCTCCGGCATTTTGTTTTTGAATAATAACGGATTGAATTTAAATGTTCTATTCAACTTTCAGGTTTTTAAAAAATTGTCCTTTGGATTCTATCATTAATTAATTTAATTTGCATCAAGTTCAAATTAAATATTTCCCAGACAGTTTTATTAATTTTAATCAATCATTGTATGATCTGTCGTTTACTCACTTTCATATTTATATTATTAATAACCTTTCAGTCGGTAAAATTATCATATTCGCAAAGTTCCTGGTTCTGGCAGCAGCCTTTGCCTGCCGGAAATCAGCTTAAAGGAATCTACTTTGTCACACCTGAGATTGGCTACGCTGTTGGAGTCTTAGGTACTATTGTAAAGACAAGCAATGGCGGTACTAACTGGCAGACTCTGGTTTCAAATGTGACAGTTGAATTGGCCGGAGTTTATTTTATTAATGAAAATACAGGTATGGCAGTAGGTGATAGCGGAACAATAATCAGGACTTCTAATGGAGGTGATAATTGGAATATCATACCAAGCACAGCACAATATCTTCTGCAAGATGTTATGTTCCCGTCGGATCTTGTCGGTTATATCACCGGCGGTGAAGGAATATTCAAAACAACAAACGGCGGAATCAACTGGGTAATGCAGACAAATTACGGAGGAACATCTGTTAATTTTACAAATGACTTGTTTGGTGCTGTAGGAGGAACACAAACACTTGTTTATACTACAAATGGCGGTGTGAACTGGATAAATTCAGAAATCAATTTTAGTTTCTTAGATCAGGTTATTGGTGTTTCACAAACAGATACAAATACAATAATAGCGGTAACAAATTCATCGGACAGAGTTTTAAAAACAACAAATACAGGTATGAACTGGATTGAATATTCCTTCGGTCCTACGTTAAATGATATACCACGGGAAACATCTTTTGTAAATTCCAACACAGGATATATGGTAACAGATTTCGGGAAGATTTATAAAACAGTAAACGGCGGAATTAACTGGACGATTGATTCAGGATTTGAGACAAGTTACAGAAGGCAGGGAGTGTTCTGGGATATATGCACACATAATTCCAGTATAGTAGGAATAACAGGCGGCGGCGGCACAATAATCAGGAGCACAAATTCAGGCGGTAACTGGACTGTTCAGACCGGTAATTTACGAACAATAAAAGGAAGTTTTTTTATAAACGAAAGTACAGGTTATAATGTAGGATACGAAGGAACAATTCTTAAAACAACTAATAAAGGAACTAACTGGATCACTCAATCAAGCGGTGTAACATCTCATCTTAACTCTGTGTTTTTTACTGATTTAAATACCGGATATGCTGCCGGAAATGAAGGCAGGATCTTAAAGACAACTAATGCCGGAAGTAATTGGACTATGCAATTCAGCGGAATGATGAACAATATTAATTCAATTACATTTGTAAATGACAGTTTCGGAATTTGCGCTGCTGACAGCGGAAAGATAGTAAAAACACTTAACGGCGGATCAAATTGGTTACCGGAATATATATTACCACAACAGCATCAATTGTTCAGTGTTGCTTTTATGGACATGAATACCGGAATTGTTACAGGGGAAAACGGAAGTTCAATACGAACGACCAATGGCGGATTATCATGGTCTTACAATGTTATTTCATTTAATACTTTATACAATGTCTGCTATGCAGATTCTTCAATTTTTTTTACTGTTGGAACTAACGGTGCAATTCATAAGTCATCTAACGCCGGGATTAACTGGACACTTCAGTCCGGTAATTCAACAGCATCACTGAATTCGATAAAATTTTTAAACACTACAAACGGATTTGCTGCAGGAAGGGATGGAACAGTTATTAAAACTACTAACGGAGGAGTGAGTTGGGTAAATCAAACAAAGATCACTAACTATGAATTATATGCTGTTTCAATATTAAATAATAATGAAGCTATAATAGCGGGAAATTACGGGGTAACTTTAAAAACCACAAACGGGGGTTTGGTTTTTACAAATAACCAGTACACATTAGTTAAGGACGACTATAGAATCAATTCCGTATATCCTAATCCGTTTAACCCGTCTGCAAAAATAAATTACAGTATCTCAAAAACAAGCGATGTTTCAATAAAGATCTTTGATATCAATGGAAGGGAAATTACTGAGCTTGTCAATTCCATACAATCCAATGGTTCTTATGAAATATCTTTGGATGGAAGTAAAAATAATCTTTCCACAGGTATATATTTTGTTTCTTTGATAGTAAACGGAAATTTAATGGATTCTAAAAAGATAATATTAATGAAATAATAAAGTGGTATTGCGGGCGGAGTTTATTCTTACAAACCGGAAGCGGGAGGTTTTGCGGAGTTGAAACGGATGATCTTATTAAGTAAATTTACAAACTATGATACATCCATTTAGTTTTTTGATATATGGTCGTTGTTTGTTTTTTTTCGGAAGCGAGTGAGTTTTTTACTGCAATTTGTAATTTAAATTAAAATAGTTTTACTAAAATTAA
>DAORRV010000134.1:0-5826 GCA_035443185.1 Ignavibacteria bacterium
ACCAGCGACCTCCAGTTCCCAAAACTGGCGCGATACCGGGCTACGCTACGCTCCGATAAAAACGGTTAAAACCGTTTTTCTAATTACAAGCGTGTAAGTTAAGCATAATAAAAAATTTATTCAAACCCTTTTATTTTCTGATTTTGCATTATAAAAATCTTAAATTACTTTTACGAAACAGTATATTATTTGCTTCTATATTCAGGTTCTATTTGAAGTTGGTCACGTTTGCTACTTTCACTAAAACAACAACAGCAATTAACCCCTTTTATTTTCTGAATCTATTTTTAAATAATAAAAAAAGCGGACTCATTTCGATCCGCTTTTTTCTAAAAAAAAATTAAAAGAACACATTAATTCATTTCAAAATAAAAGTTTTTGTTTAAGGCTGTATTTCTATTGCAAACTGGAACACGTTATTATCACATAAAGCATAATCTGATATATCTACAAATTCCTCCCAGTTTAGATCGGTAATAACATAATCTCCAAATACAAAATTAAAGGAATCATTGTCTATGGCTGCCATATCGGTGATATCTACGAATTCATCTTCATTTATATCGCCTGTGAGGTATGTAGCTTTTCCTGTTACAAGTTTCATATTATTCGCATAAGCTTTATTAACTCCCGTTGTAAAATCATAAGGAGTTAAACCTGCAGGCAGTAATTCTCCACCTCCTTTGCTCCAGGTATTGATTGAATTTCGGTGATCGACTACAATGTAATAGGATTCAGAATCATCGGCAAAAAAGAAGTCTATCGATTTTTTACCAAGAGTGTCCAAATACACAACTGCTGTTTCTATAACATTATATGGCGATGTAGCTGATCTCAGATTTACGGTTACCGTATCTCTGTCACGGAAATTAACATGACCTTCTACAAGTGCAGTTAGATTTAAAGTTGACGGGAAATTGTCATTCTTAATAGATATACCGTCTAACCTTAAATCACCGAAAAGACCTGCCACTTCTATATGCCGAAATGCTATATAGATTGGAGTTCCGACATAATCTTCAAGACTAACAGCTCTTCTGTAATATGTATTCGGAGTCAAAAGTCCGAGTGTAATATTTACAGGCAAGACAAAATCCAGAAAGTTTGCAACTACGTTTCCGGTAGTTGATACTTTCACTTCAAGTCTTCCCAGAGCTGTAATAAGATAATTTGAACTGACATAAAATATCAGTGAATCACCGCTTACAGGCGTGTACTGACTTGACATCATCCAGTTATCCCCGAGCAAAGTTCCGGGAGATTCAGCACACCCGGGCGAGGTAAGATAAGAAGAAGTTGCTCTTGCCCAGGAACCGCTTCCTAAAAGTCCGGAAACATGAACTGTAGTCCATCCTGCAGGCGGAAAAGCTACCGGTGTAAAACTTTGTGTACTGTGAATGTTTGACATCGTTTTGACCGGCAAGCAAAATAACATCAGAATTAAAATAGATTTCAAATAATTTGAAATCTGAAATTTTGTTAAAAACCCCAAAACAGGATTTTCCGAAATTTTAATTAAGTTTAAAATTTTCATAGTTTATCCTTTTTTTTTAATTAATAAAAATTTTTTTAAATTATTACAATAACCTGACATTCAGACAAGTATTAATTCATTTTTGAACTAAAACATGTAAAAAATGTGATAAAACAAGAGTTTTTTCATAAGCTAATATTTAATTAATGATTAATTATAAATCAACTTTACAAAAGTACCTTTGGGGTATCGGCAACTAATTTTGGAGTTATAACTTAGAAGTTTGCAGATAATACATATCTGAAAGATGAATGTTTTGAATAGTATTAAATGTTAAAACTTTTAAAGAAAATATTAAAAAGTTTAGTAAGGTGTATTTTCATATTTTTAATTTAATTGGTTTTTAAATTTTTTATAATTTTTTAAAAAACAATTTATAAATCTTTTTTGATCTAAAACTCGGGGAAAGTTTTTAATCTTTTTTGAAACGTTCATCAATTTAATCTGAACTTAATTTTAAATATAAAAATTGTCAAGACCTTTTTTATGCACCTTTAAAAAAGCGAATGTTTTTTGAAGAAAAAACTTCAGTGGGTTTATTTGAAAATGGATTCTTGTTATTATTTTTATGAAATCAATTAGTAGTTATGAAGGTGATAAATTCAATGTGAAACTTTTTACACTTAAGAAGTAAATTTTTAATTTAATTTGTCGTGAGTATGAGATAGATTTGGAATTTTGACAAATCACATTTTCCAATGTCAGATTTACGTTTGTTGTTGATTACGTTCGCTGTGCTGTCTTAAGACGTGAAAAGCATTCTGAAACAGATTTGGCAGAACGGGCATTCATTTCACATACTTACTCAAAGTTTCCAATCTCAATTTTCCGTTTGTTGTTGTTCATGCTCGCTTCGCTCTCTTAAGACCAACTTCGGCGAAAAAAATTAAACTAAGTCTATAGTTATTCATTATTGCGGAAAAATTTTTGAAACAGTATTCGTCCTTCTGTAAAATCAAAATTCTAACTCGTAACTCGTAATTTGAAATTGATTTTATTTTATCAAAGCCATTCGTCTTGTCTCAACAAAATCCCCAGCATCTAATCTGTAATAATAAACCCCGCTTGGAAAATTATTTCCGTCGAAAGTGACTGAGTAACTGCCGGCGTTTTGATTTTCATTTACCAGAGTCAAAACTTCATTTCCCAAAATATCAAACACCTTCAGATTTACCAACTCGACACCTGTAACTTGTAACTCGTAATTGATAACTGTTTTTGGGTTGAATGGATTTGGAAAATTCTGTGACAGCTTATATCCTGAAATTTGTGATTGATTATTTTGTGAAATACCTACGGGAGTTTCCATTAATTTTCTTTCGTAAATTCCATTACCGTGAGTGGTCGCGCGGAGTTTTCTGTTTGAATAAACTATCGTCAGATCGAATACGAGAGTGTAAGGCATTCCTGAACTGTATTCATTCCAGTTCACGCCGCCGTTTGTAGTGACATAAACTCCAAGGTCATTTCCGGCATAAATATTCTGATTGTAAACAGGATCAGCTATTATGGATTGATGCGGCACATTAGGAAGTGTTCCGGAAATGTCCTGCCATGTACTTCCCGCATTCACCGATCTATAAATATGACCCGAATTATATCCGCCGAGTGTCAGATAAACTTCCGAAGAATTATTTGGATTTATTGTAATATCAGTTACATATCTGTTAGGAATATTTGTAGAAATATTCGTCCAGTTCAGACCGCCATTAAAAGATCTGAAGACAGTACCGTTTACAAGTCCGCAGTATAAAGTATCTGTGCCGGTTTGTGAAACGGCAAGTGATAAAATCTTTTCATTATTAAAAACTGAAGTCCCGTAAGGTCCCTGCCAGTTGCCGCCGCCTGTAGTGGATTTATAAATGGACTTTCCTCCGACATACATTATCTGAGGATTTGAAACACATGAGATAAACGGAGTTACAAAGCAATAATTATTTCCGTTGCCGCTACCCGGAGGTGAAATGCCTAACCAGTTCAGTCCGCGGTCAGTTGATTTGTACATGCTTCCATAAGTGTATTCCGTATAACAGATATTGTCATTTTGTGAATTTATCGCGCAGCTCATTCCATCTCCGAAAAATGTCTTATACCACGCATTATTTCCCTGATAGAATGTCGAACGGTTATCCTGTAATCCACCGAGACAGAATACAGAATCCTGATATGAATTTGCAAAGCTTGCATAGAATTGAGTAGTCACAAGACCACCGTTACATGAAAAAAATGTTTCTCCGAAATTATTTGATCTGTATAAACCCCCGTCTGCAGCGATATAAACTTTATTATTATCTTTCGGATTTGATGCAAAAAAATGAACATCTGCATGAACGAAATTGTCAGGACCTTCCGGTTCACCCGGCGGGGTAGCACCTTCCACCCAAGCACTCCAGTCGGATTTTGTATTAAACGAAGATCCTCCGTTGACAGATTTTTCCACGTCTATAGTACCAACGAGCATAGTATTGGGATCATCAGGTTTTACAATATGACCATTATTATACCAGCCCTGTGAGCCGATAGGAATGGTCGTACTAAGCTGAGTCCAGTTCAGCCCTGCGTTTGTACTTTTAAAATATCCGACATAAGAAAAATCATTTGAAATACTTGCATATACAAAGTTTTGATTTCCTTTGTAAAGTTCAAGAGTCGTCTTTCCAGTCCATGATTCAGGTAGTCCGCCGATAAGTTTTATCCATGTGGAACCGCTGTTAGTAGATTTGTAAATTCCTTTATTTGTCTGAGGTACATTGTTTGTGAGATTGCCGATAGATGCATAAATTACAGAAGTATCTGAATTATTCAGCTCAAGATCCATTACCATTGGATAATCTAAAACCTGCGTCCAGGTGGTTCCGGCGTTTACAGATTTATAGATTCCTTCACTTGTACCTGCGTATAGTATATTAGAATTTTTATTGTTGATCAAAACTTTCCAGACACCTCTTTCATTATTGTAAGTCCAGTCGAGAGATTTTGTCCATGTAATTCCGCCGTCAGTAGTTTTCAGAATTCCAATTCCGTACATACCTCTTGTCACTCTGACGTCGAGACCATTTTTTGAAAACATATATCCGTAATTTTCACCTGTGCCGATATACATTACATTTGGATTTGCGGAATCAATTGCAATCGCACCAATGGCAGATGACGGAAAGCCGGTGTTTACAAGGGTCCAGGCAGTTGCACCTGTTCCGCCGGTGGTTGATTTCCAGAGTCCTCCGGAGGCTGTTCCGAGGAAAACGACATTCGTATCAACAGGATGAATTGCAATGCTGACAGCTCTTCCGCCGATGTTATTGGGTCCGAGTGACGTCCATTGATCGTTACCGTCATTGTTATTAACCTCTTGTAAATTTTCTTTTGAGTATTCAAATGCCTCATAATATTTATCATGCGGAATGTCTTTTTCCGGATAAGCTCTGATCTGTGATATCCACTGCATAGATTCCATTGCACCTGAGACATTTACTTTTTTTTCTTTAGAATAATTATCTTTTGAATTATCTGAATTATCTGAATTATCTGAATTATCTGAATTTTCCAAAAAGCCGGTAGATTTTTTCTTGTTGGAATTTATATTTTCCAGCGGTTCAGTTTTTGTTTTGTCAATTAAGAGAGACAGCAGGTAAGTCAATCCGGCAAATACAGCAATTGCCAGAAGAAGGATTAATTTGGATTTCATAATAATGATTATAATTTTTTCAATTAACTCATTTTATAATTTTTATTAAACATAAAAATTTTTCTTTGTTATAGAAAAAATTAATTGGTGTATCAGTATTTTAAATTTAATATTCGAGTTCTGAAAATTAAAAACAAGATTTTTGATTCTTTTTTAAAATAAAATATTGTATTAAGTGTTAAGAATTAAATTCAGATATTCTATCTGTTAGTCAAACAATAAACTTATAAAACTGAATTTTTAAAAATACATTTATATTGTTTTGTTTCGAATTATTTTATATTGTTAATACAGTGATTTATATTAAATATTTACATACTTAGTCCAAGCTTATACAAGGAATTAAGATGAAGAATTCAATTTTGCCAATCATTACATTCATTCAGAAATAGTTGGAATTGCCACCAAAGCTTCAAGACTGAAAGTTCAAAATCAAAAAATAAAATCTCCTTTGATCAAACTATAAAAATGGAAACAACTAAATACTTTTCATTTCGGATAGCCTGAGACACTTGAAAAGTTTTTAAGAGATTGCTTAGACCGAAGAGCACGGTCTCGTAAAGTCATATAATTTGATGATATTAAATGATTAGATTTTGATTGATTT
>DAORRV010000135.1:0-3962 GCA_035443185.1 Ignavibacteria bacterium
ATACTTGATGCGATCATCGATCTTTATGACAGAGAAGCAATCGACTATATACCAAAGATATTAGAGACTGATGTTTCGCCTTTAATGAAGATAAAGTTCTTTACTTATTCGTATATACCTGAATTTTCGAATAAAAAGAAAATAGCAAACCTGTTCCGTATGAAATCCGAGATCACAAATCATTACAGAAAAAGAAAAAGCCAACCGTACGCAATGTCGTTCATTACAAAACTCGAAGACCTTTTCCTGCAGGCAAAAAAAACAGGGGAAATAAAAAAAGAAATTGATGAAATAATTTCAGCTTTGACTGTCAACCTGATCATTACCGGAACTCAGATCAAATATGATGTGGACAGTTCTTTTTTTAAAAAACTAAAAAATCTTCAGCAGATCATGGACAATTATTTTTCCCTTATCTCAACAAAAAAAGGTGAGACCGGAACTAAAGATCACCGGAAGATCTGCAAAGAATTATTACCTGAGTTATCAGAATATTAAAATTTCTTAACATTAAAAACTATGACATGAAAAAATTAATTACAGCACTATTTATCATCACCGGATTTATGACATCCGGATTATTATATTCTCAAAATGTCAGTACACTGGTACCTGGAGCATCGACCTTTGACGATGGTTTATCAATTGACAACAGCGGAAATATTTACGCTTCCAGATATGTCGGTACTACAATTACAAAAATAACTCCCTTCGGACAGACAAGTATTTTTGCAAGCGGTATCAGTACGCCAAACGGAACAGACTTTGGACCCGACGGATATTTGTATGTGCCAAGTAATGTTTCAAACGGGAAAGTTGTAAAGATCTCACCGGCAGGAGTTGTTGAACCTTTCATAGCATCCATTCCATTTCCGGCTACAGTTCTTTTCAGAAGCGACGGAAAAATGTATATCAGCAGTTATCAGGGAGGTAAAATATTTTTGGCTGATTCAGCAGGTAATTACTCACTCCTTTATACAGGCGGAGGTATGACTGATCCTGTTGGTCTGACTCTTGATGACAATGAAAATTTATATGCTGCCAATTTTAATGACGGTAAAATATTTTCTATTACTCAGTCAGGAGATATTACACTGCTTGCACAGGTTCCGGGTATAGTCGGATTCATTGAATATTCTAAAGGATATATTTATGCAACGGGTTTTAATACTCACAAGATCTATAAGGTTACTTTGACAGGGCAGATATCTGTACTGGCAGGAACAGGCGTCTCAGGTCAGGTAAACGGCAGTTTTGCTACAGCTACATTCAATGGTCCAAACGGAATTGTTGCTTCGCTTGGAGGAGATTCATTATTCATTTCAGATTTTAATGCCAGGTCATTAAGAGTAATATCAGGAATTTCCACAGGCATCATAAATATAAGTTCAGTCACACCTGAAGCATATCATCTTTCACAGAATTATCCTAATCCATTTAATCCTGTGACAAAAATTGCTTTTGAAATAACCGGTTCAAATAATTCAGGAAACGTTCAGTTGGTAAGATTATCAGTTTTCGATGCAGTCGGTAAAGAGATTGCAAATCCTGTAAATGAAAATTTATCACCCGGAAAATATGAAGCTGATTTTGATGCAGGAAATTTACCAAGCGGTGTGTATTTTTACAGACTTGAAGTGAGCGGGACAAATCAATTTACTTCAGGAAAGTTTTCGCAGACAAAGAGTATGATACTCCTCAAATAATTTTAAATTTTAAATTTTAAATTTTAAATAGGATTACTTGAGTTGATTAATAGTCCGTAAAGTGACATTATTTTTGGAGACCAAAAAAGTTTGATGTACTTCTAAATTTATACAGCACATTAGATCTTCAAACTTTTTTGGAACTCCAACAACGGCGGGATATGAAAATTTCAAATTTAAAATTTAAAATTATTTCACCACCATCATCTTCTTAGTATCAATAAATTCTCCTGCTTGAAGAGTATAATAATAAATTCCCGAAGACAATCCCTCTGCATTAAAATTTACTTCATAAGTTCCGGTATCATAGTTACTGCTGACCAATGTTTTTATTTCCCTCCCGAGCACATCAAATATTTTCATAGTCACAAAATTTTTATTGTTAATTGAGAATCTGATCTTTGTTTCAGGATTAAATGGATTCGGATAATTCTGATACAATTTAAAATCTCCGGGAATTTCTGAACTGATATTATTAACAGAAATAACCAGATCGACACAGTGTTTAAGTTCGTTTACACTTGCCAGATTACTTGTTCCTTTTTTAATTATAGAAATTGTTTTAAAATCTACGGTATCAAGAGAATTCACATCCCCGATCATTGAACCTATAAAAATATATCTGTCACCCTGAGTGGAATCATTCCATCCGCTTCCGTTCAGGGGATCTCCTGAATAACTGTATCTTGTAACTTTGTTTGTAACAGGATTTATAATTTCACTTCCGTCAGTTCTGAGCCCGTGCATGACTCTGTAAACTTCAAGCGAATCTCCCGGACAGTCACCTATACCGCATTTGAAAACATATCCGTAATCAGATTTATGCTGACTATTCTCATGACCGGTAGCTTCTTTTATGATCACGCCTACGGCAGGAGGTGCAAGACCATAAACAGGATCGTTATTTGTTGCGTTATATCCGTAGGCAAGATTTTTTGCAGAGTCTGATCCTGCCTTGTCATTGTTTGATGTACCTATGTCAATATCCGACCAGATAGCCGAACTGAATTCCGTCCATTCCGAAATATTCTTATTGATAATTTTCCATTCGTAATTTATTACATCAGCGCAGACTGACTGGGTCTTTGCCCATGCATATAAATGAATTTCCGCTCTAAGTGGAGGAGTACTTCTTATATTCTGAATTGAATCCCTGTAGCCGTCAGTAAACGAACAGAAAAGATTCTGATCACCTTTCATTACAGGATTGTCTGCCGGCGGTTCATAGATTCCGTTGCCGTTATTGTCTTCCCATGGTGCTCCCTGCTGTACAGGCCAGAGATTCCATGCATCGAAATCAATGCTGCCGTTTGGAAATGCCGGCGATACTTTGTATAATCTGTAATCAGGATCATCTGCACCCATCGGCATCTGCGTATTGTGATCAAAATATCCGGGACGGAATTCAGAATTATAATCCGCGAGGCTTACGCGGATAGAATCATTTACCTTACAGCTGATCCAGAGTCCGCTTGCATATACTGCATAGGTTCCTGCTCCTTTCGGCCATTCAAATCCTGCATTACCGGTATTCGGCTGTCTGTCAAAGCTGCCATTGTTTCTTATAAATGTGCTGATCTGATTAGCGTCAATTTTTTTTAGATCTATTATAGATACATTATCGAAAGGTTTGAATTTATCAAAACCCGTCATCGCAATAATTATAACTGCTGCAGTTATTCCGAAATAAATTTTTTTCATTTTCAAAACAGATCTCCTTATATAATTTATTTTTTTAGTTATACAATTATAATTATTTTTTTAAGAAATACCAAAGAAATATATTTGAGTTTGTGCGGATGTTTATTTTTTATAATATATGATTTTTTATGCAATTGATTTGTTTTCTGCTTGAAATTCCATTTTTTCTTCGGAACGAAAACGCTGTTTGTGTGAAAGTTCATGCCTCAAAGTCTCTAAGGCTCAAAGTAAATAATTTTAATCTTATAAAACTTAAAAACTTAAAAACTTAAAAACTTAAAAACCTGGAGACTTGGAACAATTCCATTCTTATAAATAATAAATTTGGTTCAAAGTCTCTATGGCTTAAGGAATTTCATTTTTATTGTTTTCGAAATTGCAGACTTTGAGTCTTTGAGCCTTTGAGGTAATTCCAATTACAAAAATTATAAGTTTGCCTCTAAGTTTATAAGGATCAAAGAATTTCATTTTTATTGTTTTCGAAATTGCAGCCTTTGAGTCTTTGAGTCTTTGAGCCTTTGAGGTAATTCCAATTACAAAAATTATAAGTTTGCC
>DAORRV010000135.1:4062-5590 GCA_035443185.1 Ignavibacteria bacterium
TTTATAAGGATCAAAGAATTTCATTTTTATTGTTTTCGAAATTGCAGCCTTGGAGCCTTGGAGTCTATGAGCCTTTGAGGTAATTCCAATTTAATGTTATTGGAATTTGAGTCTTTGAGGTAATTCCAAAGATATAAACTGAGTTTTGTCCTCTAATAATTTTATACAAATTAATAATGATAATACTTATATTAGCTTTATATTTTTTAAATTAATCAAAGGAGCTCACATGTTATCACTTTTATGGTCTGCAATAATCGGTTTAATAACCGGTGCTTTAGCAAAACTAGTACTTCCCGGAAAGGATCCCGGAGGGTTTTTTGTAACAATGCTGATCGGAGTAGCAGGTTCATTACTTTTTACATTTTTAGGAAGAATGATCGGATGGTATTCTGAAGGTGAGTCCGGCGGATTTATAGCGGGATTCCTGGGAGCTGTCGTACTTCTTTTAATTTACAGAATGGTAAGAGGCAAGTCTGCTGCAAGGGCAGTCAAAGATTAATAAACAGCAAAAGATTTTTTACAAAATAAAATACAGGAGATAAAAATGGCTTTACAGGAAAAGTATCAATCAGTTTTGGATACAATAAATCAATCAGGCGGCGTGGATGTAAGCGTCAATGAAGACAATGGTGTATTGAATATTACTGCTACAGTCCCGTCACCGGATGAGAAAGTAAAAGTATGGAATAAGATCAAGGAAGTAGGCGGTGATAATCCGACTGACTTAATGGCTGATATCAGAATGATGAATTCTGAAGTAGCATCAGGTCCCGTGGGCGGCAGCGGAGAAGGTGTCGGTCAGAGAACTTACACAGTCCGGTCAGGTGACAGCTTAAGTAAAATTGCCAAAGAAATGTACGGAGACGGAAATAAGTATATGGATATCTTTAACGCTAATAAAGATAAACTTTCAGACCCGGATGCAATTCAGCCCGGTCAGGAACTTATCATTCCATAAATAAATATTTTTATTTTCACAATTAAGATCTGTCGGATTGATTTCTGACAGGTCTTTTTTTTATTACCGCCGTTTTTGGAGTTTTAAAAAAGTTTAAAAAATTTAGCGGGCAGAATAAATTTACCTGTTCATCAAACTATTTTGGTCTGCATCAACAAAAATACACTTAGGTCGTGATCGAAGCGTTAAAGCAGGTATTAATTCAAAAGTTCAGTTTAAAAACTACAGTTGAATTTTTGCACGTCACCCCGTTGAGGCAAATCCCGTGTTACAGGCAATGTTTCTTTCTGTCATTCTTTCTGCGGTTTCTTCGTTTCTACTTTTCTTTATAATACAATTCCGGTAAAAGAACTCAAAATTTCCGGCTTCTTCGATATTGTGTTTCAGCCAGGCTGTTCCCATTTCTTCTGTAAATATTAAAGGTCTGATACAGGAATTGAAAACTTTACCGATTGCTCTGTTTGTTCCAATAATCAATTTTGATTTACAGATAGTGTTTTCCCTCCCGGATAAAATCGTGCTGAAGTTTGATCATTTAATTAAATTTCTCACCGTTTGCCAGCTTTT
>DAORRV010000136.1:0-5090 GCA_035443185.1 Ignavibacteria bacterium
TAAAAACGTATCCGCCTTTTTCCGCGCCCCACACCTGCACATCATTTTCATCAAATCCTCTGTCCCAGCTTATAATGCGGTCTGCGAAAATTTCCACTTCAGAAGTTGCATACTTCGCGCCGCTCAGTTCACTCTTGCAGCCTTTTCCTGATGTACCGCCTTCGTAATGATCTTTTCCCATCATAGTAATAGTCACTGTGCATCCTTCTTTCAGTGTAAGTGAGTCGGGAGTAAGTGCAGCCAGCGGTTCATCAAGCTTCCAGTCGCCTGCAAATCTCAGCGGGTTATTAAAAGTAAATACTGCACTTTCAAATCTTCCTTCGTAAGTTCTCGTGATCCTGTAAACTCTCTGCCTGTAAGGTTTAACCAACGCTTCCGCAGATGCCTGTTCTACATAGATCCAGTATTCATCAACTGCATTTTTATTTTCCTCTTCTTCGGTTGTCAAATTTTTCCATATCCTTTTCATCTCAAGTCTGATATCAAAATAATCCGGGTCATTCATTGACTGCTCTTCACTGCTGAATGAACCTTCCATCAGATTTACAAGTGACTTTATGTCAATAGATTTCTGCTGTGCACAAACACTTTGAGCAGAAAGTATTGAAAGAATTAAAATGGCGAATGTTGCAATCAGGACCTTTGATTTCATAATAATGAATTTATCTTAAATTAATTTTTTATTTTTAGCCAGTGATTCTTTTCTGATCTTTTCTTTGAATGATATGACTTTTGCTAAAATCTTTTTATCTGAAATCCCAATGATCTGTGCAGCAAGGAGCGCTGCATTTTTTGAATTATTTATCGCTACAGTAGCAACCGGCACTCCAAAAGGCATCTGCACGATTGACAGCAGCGAGTCAAGTCCCTGAAGAGATTTCGTATTAACGGGAACGCCGATCACAGGCAAAGGTGAATACGCAGCGCACATGCCCGGAAGATGAGCCGAACCGCCTGCACCTGCAATGATAACTTTAATACCACGCTTATAGGCATTCTTAGAATATGCCGCCATCAGGTCTGGAGTCCTGTGAGCTGATGTGATCTTATACTCGTATTCGATACCAAATTCATTCAATACTTCACCTGCCTGTTCCATTACAGACATGTCAGAATCCGAACCCATGATAATTCCTACAATAGGATTAATTTTCTTTTTCATTTTTAAATTCTTTGAATGATCAGTAAAGTAAGATCGTCTCTCTGCAAACTGTCACCTGTAAACTTTCTTACATCCCCTAATAAACCTTTCAGCATTTCTTCAGAATCCATTGCAGAATTATTATTCAGAAATAATTCCAGATTGTCTAATCCGTATTCAGCATTATTACTTTTCATTGCTTCATTTACTCCGTCTGTATAAAAAATTATCTTATCATCCTTTTTAAAATCTATCACGACTTCGTTATCACTATCAGTATTATCAACTGTACTCATTGCCCCGAGTGCAATGCCATGTTTCTTGATCTTGAATATCTCGCCAGATTCACCTGATATTTTATAAGGAGGCAGATGACCTGCATTAAAAAGTCTGCATTTATTTTTTTCAGTATCGATGATCGCAATAATTGCAGTGACAAACATTTTCCTGTTCTGTGTCTTTCTGATCATGCGGTTCAGCTTTTCCATAATGACCTTCGGATTGGAATGATCTTCAAGTATCAGATGCATACAGCTTCTAAGTCCCGAGAGTAACAGCCCGCTTGCCACGCCATGTCCGGATACATCACAAATAAAGAATCCGGTTTCTGTATCGGAAATTTTAAAATAATCAAAATAGTCACCGCCCACTTCACTTGCCGGATTTGAGATACCGGAAATTTTTATATCTCCGATCACTGCTTCATTCTCGGGCAGCATTGATAGCTGAATCTCCCGTGCATAATTCAGCTCCTTCTTCATTCTCAGATTTTCATAGTTTTTCCGGTAATAAAAATCATATTGACCGATAAAATTCTTTTGCCTCTTTCTTTCTGAAATGTATGCACTGAAAAAAAGAATTGTACCTGTAACGATACTTACGATCTGTTCACCTGCCTGAAATGGTTTTTGAAAAATAATAGTTAATGTGACAAGGATCAGCAGTGAAATTAAGTACAGCTGTAAGATCTCTGTCCTGGAAAATCTGAATATCAGAACTAAAATCCCTGCAGATATAATATAGGATAAAAAATTATCATCATCACCTGTACTTACTGAAACATTTATATCATCTTTAGAAAGTTCCTTTTTAAGCTCTTCACTGCTACTTTCACTATCCTGTAAATCATTCTCGCTTTCAGAAGGATAGAAAACTTCTATTGAAATAAATAACAGCAACTGTATTATCAGAAAAGCAAATATGCTTCTGCGGATATTTTTTATTCCAAAATATTTTTTATAAAAATATCTGGCAACTATAAGGAGAAATAGATTGACCAGTGTAATGACCAATGATAGGTTTAAATATTCCTGATTTGCAAAATTAACAATACAGACAATTGAACATAGAATTATAAAAATATTCAATACTACTCTGAAAATTTTTAGATTTTTCTGAGCTATGAATAATTTATATGCTTGTACTCTCGGCATAAGAATGTATTCATCAAATGATTCAATTGTATCAAGAGTATGTGTAGTATCTAAATTGTTCAAGAATTTATTTTTTTTTGCAGTTTAATAATTGGCAATCTGTTATAATAGTATTTTAAGGCATGATTAGACAAAAAGTAAACGGGCATATAAATGAATTGTTGCTCTAATATAATTATTTAGACTCATCCGGCGGGACGAATTCATCAGGAAGCTTTATACCGTCTCCAAAAAAGAATTCCCTCATCTGATCTTCAAAAACTTTATCCGTAGCCGGTGAGGTCAGGTCTAATCTGTATTCATTTACTACCATTTTGAAATGATCGAGAAACAATTTAAATCCCTGCTTCGACACACTGTCATATATCTTCTGTCCGAGCTCTCCGTCTATCGGTGGCTTGTCTAATCCGGGAAGCTCCTGTTCCATTTTTATACAATTTACTAATCTTTCTTCAGACATTTTTATTTTTATTTAAATTTTTATTTTGAAATATCTTTCATTCTAATATCTGCCACGGAATTAATTATCCCCTCGCGTTTTACCTGCTCAATGAAAAGATCCCTGTCAACTATTCCCGTATCCTCGACGTTAATCTCTCCTGATACTTCTCCGAAATATTTTGGGAACTGACTCCCGACAAAATTATTTGTCGAAAAACTATAGATCATTTCATCAGAAACTTCTTTACCATTCACCTGCATACTAACTATGTAATTTCCTTTCGTACCGTCTTTGGGATCAAACTCAATGTACAGTCCTGATATGATAATTTTATCACCCGAACTTCTTTCTCCCGAAGTATCAAGACTCATGAAAATAAAATTCTCAAACATTTCCTTCAGCATTTTACCGGTGACATTGATCTTCACGATCGTATTTCCAAAAGGATTTATTTCCCACATATCACCGACAGTAATATCTCCTTTATATAGATCTTTTCTTATTCCGCCTGAATTCAAAAATGCAATGTCAGTTCCCGTAGCTGTTCTCACGGCATCGGTTTCCCATTGACCAAGATTACTTTCGTTTGTATTTCCGCGTACCCAGTCATTTTCTAATTGACCAATTACTGTTGAAAGATAACCTTCAATTTCCTCAAGCATCTTATCAACTTTCTCACCTGCGGCTTTGTCATTAATAGTAGAATCAAAAACTGTTTCAGTCAGCCATGTTTTATATTCAACTAGAGTATCATTTTCTCTGTCAACAACTAACTCCATCTGCCCGAGATATCTGCCATAAGATCCTGCCTGCACTATCACAACATCGTTTTGTATAACCGGTTTAAAAAGCGGAGTATGAGAATGTCCGCCGACTATTAAATCAATATCTTTATAAAATTTTTCCGCAAGCATTTTATCATTGTCCACACCAATATGAGTAAGCAGCATTATAATATCGCAGTCATTTTCCTTCATGTAATTTATTCCTGCGGTTACTACGGAATCCGTATTCAGCATTTGAATGTCGCTGACATTTTTGGGTAAGACAAGTGTCATGAGATCGAGAGCTGTCAGACCAATGATCCCGATCTTTACTCCGTTGACCTCTTTGATCTTATATCTGTCTGCTACCGTTTTGTCCATTGTTGTAAGAAAAGCATTTGCGCAAAGGTGATCAAATTCCGCGAGCATTAAAACCGAATCGAGCGCATACTGTCCGTAGTCAAATTCATGATTACCGATAACGAATGCATCGAGACCGTAAAGGTTCAGAAGTTCGATCTGAGATTTACCTCTGGTAATAGTTGAGATCGGAGAGCCCTGAAAATCGTCTCCGCCGTTGACAAGCAGCGTGTTGCCGTTTCTGAATTTATTAATATATCCAAGCATACCCGAAGTGCCGCCCACTATATAGGAAGTTTCTTCCCCGGAGTCTTTATCTTTTTTATTCACTTTATATGGCTGATTCCTTGCATGAAAATCGTTCCAGTGTAAAATGGTGACATCTTTGTATTTTTGTGAATTTGTTTCGCTTTGAGAATCAGTATTCTGTGAAAAGGAAATACCTGATATTGACAGGACTAGAAATAAAAAACTTAAAATTGATTTCTTCATAATAAATTGATTCTGGAATTAAATTACTGACGGAAAATTTTTCCGGCGGATACAACGAGTCGGGATGACTGGATTTGAACCAGCGACCTCCTCGTCCCGAACGAGGCGCGCTACCGAGCTACGCTACATCCCGAAATCCTGCGATCAGGTTTTTGTATGTGCAAATATAAATAATATATAGTTTGATTTAAATGTGAAATTATCATGTAATCTGAGCTGAGTTTATTTCTTGAACAAATCAAACTAATATATTTTAGAATTCTAATTGATTTATAATTTTTAAATCAATTGGATTTTCAGCATATCCGCCAAAAACGTTTATCAGTAAAATTAGATATTTGTATTTTCTAATGTTCTTTTTTTGAACGATCCCCCTTTGGAAGCACAAGGGGGCAGGCTCCAAAGAACCAAAAAAATCGCCGCTGGTGATAAATTGCCGGAAATTCTTTCGCATGGCT
>DAORRV010000137.1:0-5071 GCA_035443185.1 Ignavibacteria bacterium
GGATATTCGTCTTTTAGGGAATATTTAATTCTATTATTGATCTTCTTATTTCGAATCGTTATTAGTATTTAAAAATAATTGCAAATTTAAATATTCAACTGATATTCTATATTATTGTAATTATTGCAAATTTTTAGAACACAAATTTACTACTTAAATAATCCTGAAAATAAATAGTAATCAGCATTCGGAAAAGTTTTTGCATCTGATTTATTTTGTGAATATAATTCAGGATACCAGTATATTGGATCAATTGTAATTCCGTTTACAGGAGTTGAAAATTTATCAACGAACGGACTCAGTGACGGAAATATTATCCAGCCGTTTTCAGTATCAATTGTAAGTCCGCTTAGAAAATCAAACTTACCATCAGGAGCACCCGATCTTCCGTTAGTATATTTATCAAGTCCCATTATTGTAATTAAAGGTTGATTCAGATTATTGATAGGTAATACCGTACTATATACACCATTTTTAAGATACTTTATTTCAAAATCAAAACCATCCTGAGAAACTCCTATTGCCGGCAACTGATAAATATTTCTCAGCTTCATCTTCCATGCAATTATATTTAATGGCTTTAGATTTTGAACTTTAATCATTTTCAGTACTAATGTATCCACAGAAGAAATTGAATCTGTACTATTTGTACCAAACTTCTCTCCTGTTCTTAATCTTTTGTAAGCAACTCCTGCAAAAATATTATCAGGGATATCAATTTTAAATGAAATGTAACCTGCATATTTATTCAGTACATATTCGCTTGAATGAAGCAATCTTACCAATCCGGATGCACTGACACCTTGTACCGGATTTAGAACGGATTTTAATGAGTCAGGATAATTACCAACTGTCGGCATTGGGGACAGATCTATGTGAAGTCCTGCCCTTCTAGAATCATGTGTTTGAACATCTGTTTGAATCCAGACCTGAAAGTTATTATCATCGACAGAAAAACTATCAGTTTGAGAATTTATTCCAATGTTATTAAAATAATCTTCAAAACTGGATCGGTAAATTGTATCAAGAAAATAATGATTATCAGAATAATCCCAGACATCAATATCATATTCCTGAAGATCTTCATTATTATTGTTTATGTTATCGTCACAAGCTGAAATAAATAATATTGGAATGAGTATAAGGAAAAGGTAAAACCTCTTTGCTGTGTTTTTATTTACCATTTTATTTTAGTTTTAATAAATGAATTAGTAAAGTAGCAATTGAGATATATTGATCTGTTTAATTTTTGAAAAATTTATTTGTCAATTTGATTATAAAATATTCAAATATCAATCTATATTTGTAGATACTTAAATTTCATAAATGCCGGAGTTTATTCAGACTCTATATTCCCGCTCGTTTCAAAGCTGCCGCTTGTTAACGTACTTGAAATTGAAACTCCGTTTCAAACTCACAACCAATAATTTTTCTCCAGCGGCAATTCTTGTCATTGTTGGAGTCCTAAAAAGTTCTCGAATAATTATATTCAATTTTATTTTTGAATAAAACGTTTTGCAGGAATATTATAATTTTCCACCAGTGTTGTCCAAAATATTTAAATTTCAAATAAATAGTTCTAAAATTATTGAAAAATACAATTTATTAATTTAAAAATGAAAACTATCCCTCATTTGAATTTTCTCTATTAACTTATTTAGAATAACCCGCCTGTGATAAATTGCCGATAAGAAATTCTGGGCAATTGTGTAATGCAAGAATATATTGTTTGACGAAACCGTTTGTGCTTTTCTAAAGGTTGAGGAGTTTATATTTTTTTTAGTCACGCGAAAGAATTTCCGGCAAGTTATCAACGGCAGGCGACTTTTTCTGTTACTTTTTTTGTCGTAAAAAAAAGTGAGTAAAAAATAATGGATCCTAAATATTATGATTACACGTTTTGGACAGATGTGATTTTCCAAATTAATCATCAGGCAAAACCTCCTTTCTTATTTAATCTGAAATTACTAATATTACCTGCCCCGAAATAAATCTTCAAATATATTATCATGAATAAATTATTCAGATTTTCAATTAGCTTAATTTTTGTTTTCACTTTTCTCTTTTTAATTAACATCAGGAACATTTCTTCACAGGTCATCACCAACTGGACTTCAAAGGGTAACGGCGGAGGTGGTGCCTTATTCTCGCCGAGCTTTAGTCCGCATGATCCTGATGAACTTTACATCGCTTGTGACATGACTGAATTATTTCATACTACAAACCTTGGACAAATTTGGACTGAAACTGACTTTAAAGAAATGACCGGCAATAACGGATCTGCAGTACAGTTTACAAATGATCCGATGATCAGATATTGTATCAATTTTGAAAATGATCTTCGGACCCCTTATAAAACTACTAACGGTGGTACTTCGTGGGAGCCGTTAATTTCTGATCCTACTTTTGGTGAAACCTACAGTTTATTTTGTGATCCATCTAATTCAAATAATATTCTTCTTTCAAGTTATACTAATCTTTATTTTTCAAATAACGGAGGTACATCTTTTTCTTCAAAGTTTGTAAACGGAAACGGATGCTATATTGCAGGAGCATTATTTGACAATACAGATATTTATGTCGGTACAAATTCAGGACTGCTTGTATCTGCAAATTCAGGTTCAACTTTTTCAATTTCTGCAGTAGGTGGAATTCCGGGAACTCAGGCAATGGTCTCTTTTACCGGCTCAAAACAATCCGGTGTAGTCAGAATATTTTGTGTAACTCTCGGAAGTGGTGATGTGTATCCGGGAGTTACAGGTGCTGACTTCTGGAATTATCAAAATATTTATTCCATTGATATCGGAAATCCAAACTGGACTGTAAAGTCAACAGGTATAAATTCTTCTCACTATCCATTTTTTGTTTCAATGTCACATTCAAACAATTCAGTTGCCTACGTCGCAGGAGGAAGTGATGCCGGCTCACCGATCGTTTATAAAACTACTAACGGCGGAAATAACTGGACAAGTGTTTTACAAACTGTAAATAATCAGAATGTATTTACAGGCTGGTCGGGACACGGCGGAGACAGAGGCTGGTCTTATGGAGAATATGCTTTGGGATTTCAATGTTCACCGGCAGATCCAAATAAAGTTGCAATTACAGATCTTGGATTTCCGCACATTACTACAAACGGAGGTGCAACATGGATGCAGTCATATGTAAATCCCTCCGATCAGAATCCGATGAACTCTCCCACTCCTTTAGGAAAACATTACAGATCTACAGGTCTCGAAAATACAAGCTGCTGGTGGCTTTCTTGGGCTGACTCTTTAAATATTTTTGGTTCGTATTCTGATATCCGCGGAACGCGTTCGACGGACGGTGGAAATTTCTGGTCTTTTAATTATACAGGTCACACAAATAATACAATGTATCAGTCTCTGAAACATCCTTCGAATGGAAATATTTACGGTGCTACTTCCACTGTGCATGATATGTATCAAAGTACTTACCTGACAGATGCCCGTATAAACAGTGGTCTCGGAAGAATTTTATTTTCTTCAAACAAAGGTCAGGCATGGCAGACACTTCATGACTTTTCACATCCGGTAATTAGTATTGCACTGGATCCGAATAATTCGAATAAGATGTATGCATCTGTAATACACAGCGCTCTCGGCGGAATATTTGTTTCAGACAATATTCAAAACGGCGGATCATCTACATGGACTAAACTTTCAAATCCTCCGCGCACAGAAGGTCATCCTTTTAACATAAAAGTTTTAAATGACGGCACTCTGCTTTCTTCTTATTCAGGTCGCAGAAATCCTTCGGGAGTATTTACTGCGAGTTCGGGAATTTTCATCAGTACAAATTCAGGAACTACCTGGATCGACAGATCTCATTCCGGAATGCTTTACTGGACAAAAGATGTAGTCGTAGATCATCATGATATAAATCAGAATACATGGTACGGATGTGTATTCAGTGGATGGGGCGGTCCGCCGAATGGACTTGGAGGACTTTATAAAACTACTAACCGCGGTGCTAACTGGACAAGAATAAATAATCTCGACAGAGTCGGCTCGTGCACCATCAGCCCGGTTAATCCAAATGAGATGTATATGACTACTGAAGTAAATGGTCTCTGGTACAGCAGTAATATCAATTCCCCCACTCCGAATTTTAGCCAGGTCAGTTCTTATAAATTCCGTCAGCCCGAAAGAATTTTTTATAATCCATATAATGCAAATGAAGTTTGGGTTACGAGTTTTGGAAATGGAATTAAAAAAGGTTTTACAAACTCCCCAGCGATCTCATTAAATATAACTGCAGGCATTGAAGGTTTTCGGAATAACACTTTACAGATTTCTGATACAATAAAAATTTATTTAAGAAATTCAGTTTCTCCTTATGAGTCAATTGATTCTTCTCAGGTTTTTTTAAATACATCCGGTAATGCAAATACAAATTTCCAAAATGCTATAGCAGGGAATTATTTTATTTCCTGTCATCACAGAAATGCACTTGAGACATGGAGCATGAATCCTGTAATTTTCAATGAAGGTAATACTTCAGATTATAATTTCACTTCATCGCAGTCACAGTCATTCGGAAATAACATGATCTTAAAAACAGGAGTCTGGTGTTTTTACAGCGGAGATGTAAATCAGGATGGCACGATTGATTTATCAGATGGAAGTCTAATCGATAATGACGCTTTTAATTTTGCAACGGGATATTTGTCAACAGACGTAAACGGAGACGGTATTTCTGATCTTGGTGACGCAGTTTATTCTGATAATAATGGATTTAATTTTGTGGGGAAGGTTATTCCCTGATCAGTTTTGAAGATAAACATATCAAAATTTTTATACCTATTGCTTCAACAATTGTTTTCCAATCTGTAAACCGGAATGTCATTCCGGCATGCTACATATTTGTCATACCAGCGTGATCCAGGCTGCAGGAATCCAGTCATCTATCAATATCCAAAATTCCACAAAATTCTTACAATTTTCGACGGCTATATTTTTTACCCTGTTTTAACAAACCCTTTGTCAGCCTGACTAAAATCGATGCCAAAAACCATTTTTTCACAAACTGCCTTTTTTACCATTTGACT
>DAORRV010000138.1:0-4901 GCA_035443185.1 Ignavibacteria bacterium
TTGTCAATTGTGATGTTCCAAATGCATCTGAAAATAAAATTTCTGAAATAAAAGAGAGAATTGAACAGATAATATTATAAATGATATTGAATGTCTGTCCGGATAGATTGCCGATAAGAAATTCTGAGCAATGGCGTTTAGCAAAAGTATATTGTTTGGCGAACCTGACAGTGTATTTCTGTCAGATGAGGAGTTTATATTTCTGCAGTCCCGGGTACACGGGACGAAAGAATTTCAGGCAGTTTATCACCGGCGGGAAACTTTTTTTGTTACTTTTTTTTGCGGGGAAAAAAGTAAGCAGAAATGAATGTATTTTGAATTTTGTACTGAAACGATTGAAATTACGCGGAATAATCTCTTTATTTATCGAAGAAATATCTCATATACACTTTCCTTTTTTTCATTTGTAAATATCACATTATAGCTGATATTATCTTTGCCGGTCAAACTTTTTAGCTTTAATATGAAATCTTCAATTGAACCATACTTATTCAATTGAAGATATATTTTTTTATTCCCGGATAAATAATCTGCAGACCTTCCTTCTTCAGAAAGAATATAAAATTCATTGATCCATTGATTAAAAAATACATCAGATCTAAGCTGCTCATTTAATAAATTTTTATAATCTTCTTTCTTACTGCCTGCATATTGTGAGGCAAATGCCAATGGAGCTTCAGTATTAGCACTTCCAAATGAAGGTATAATGATCGAAGCCGGATATTTCTCTTCAATAAAATTCATGATTGTAAAAGCATCTTTCTTTTGTTCAGTGCCTTCATAATAAGATGAGATTATCTGATAAGAAATTATTATGACCAGTACAATTGAAGAAAAAATATAAATTATTTTTGTCCTGGCAGTTCTGAATTTGTCGCCTGAGATCTCAAAAATTACAAGATATGAAATGTATAAGCCTGTTATTGTCAGCATAAAAGAGGGGATCATATAATACTGTGCGTAGTGTTTTGATACAATTATCAGCTGTAGTGTCATTGCCGTAAGAATCCCGGCAAGTAATCGGTAAAGTACAGGCGTTCTGAAAACAGATTCAATATTTTTAGTTACATAATTTTTATAGAGAACTATTGCATAAGTTATCAGAAGTGTGAAGTATGATATTGTAAATAAAATATCAGTTTTGAAAATAGTGAATAGGTTTTTTGAAAATGAAGACGCATTGATTATATTAGCTGCGCCTTTTCCGTGTTTGCCTTCCCGTAATATCAGCCCTTCTACCCATTTTAAAAAATATTCTATATTTGAAATACCCGGCAGAATAAATATCACAAAAAATATTAGAGTGAAAGTCAGAAACAGCAACTTTTTTTTAATACCATTCAGTATTATCATAGGGATCAGGATCATTGGAATGAAATTCAATTTTGTTGCAAGACCGAATGCAATGATAGCAGCGAATACTATAATTTCTTTGATATTATATTCCTGATCTTTTTTGTAAAGACAGTAAAAGATCATTCCTATTATAAGAAGCGATGCAGAAATCAGAAGGTTGTCGGGAGTTACGATTATCATTCCGTAGAATAATTCTGTAGAAGTAAAAGGTGAAAGCATTATCAGTAGTGTCAGATAAATATTCTTTGAGCGGAAATATAAAAAATATCCTGACAGAAAAAGCAGGACACAATTTACTGCGTTAAGGAAGACATTAATTTTTAAAAGATATTCTTCAGGTCTGGAAAATACATCAGATATTATATCCGTATCTGCAGGGGATACAGCATAATAAAATTTTATAACAACTGCAGAGATCACCTGAACTGTAGTGCCCGGATGGTCAAAATGTCCGACGCCATAACCATTGAGCTGGGCAAGATTTAAACCATTTATCAGATACACATAACTCGGATCATAAAAATTCAGATAATACGGACCCTGAGCATACTTCAGTAAACCGGCTGCTATAAAAAGTAAAACCGGAAGAATCAACAAAATCGGAATTAAATATTTCTTACTGATCATATTTTTTCAAGAACAATATAACATCTGAATGCAAGAAGATCTTTTAAAGGATTCAGAGACTTTTCGATAAGCTTAACAACACCCGTCATATTATCAGGGATCATTTGTTTGTTTTCAAAACCTCCGGATGCAGGGTATAATACAAAACTGAATTTTTCTTTTTTTATAAATTTAAATTTATTTCCAAACAGTTCATTAAATTTATTTCTAAATTTATAAAACAGCAAATATGGAATTGCCTGATTTGAATCCCATGGATCTTTGTCCGAATTGTTTTCAAATTCACTAAAATAATCTACTGTTTTATCAAATGGCTCAGGATGAAATTTTTTATAGATCATAAGTGAAAAAGGAGAGGGAAACGGTTCTATCATAATAATCCTGCTGCCTGTATTTAATACTCTGTAAGATTCATTTAAAAATTTTATAGGGTCGTTTAGATGATGAAGTACATCGATCATCACAATATTTGAAATTTCATTTTCTTTGAATGGCATTTCATGTGCATCAAAACACATGTCCAGCCAATCGAGCGGAACAATGTCAGCAGAGATTACATCAGGTTTAAATTCTTTAAAATTACCGCCGCCTCCGCCAAGCTCAAGTGTTTTTCCAACAGATAAACTAAGATCATTTATTATTTTCTGATACCACTCAGAATATATTTCACGAAGAAGTTTTTTTTCGTTCCAGACTTTTCTGTGTTTTAAATAAATATCTTCCAAAGTCAGATAAATTTAAATTTATTCATTGCAAATAAAGTAAGTCTCATCAGCATCCATCCGTGACTGAATCTTGAGATGTTCGTTTCTCCATAAATTCTCGCATCGTATCTGATTGGAATTTCGGCATACTTTAGATTGAGCTTTGAGGCACCGAGTATCAGATCAAAATCTCCAAACGGATCTGCATTTCCTAAAAAATTATTTTTTACTTCTTTCAGCTTTATATAATTTTCCCGTGAAATAACTTTTGTTCCGCAGAGAGTGTCTTTGATTTTTTGATTTAATATCCATGTGAGCATAAGTGAAAAGAATTTATTGCCCAGAATATTCAGAGTCCTCATGGATTCCTTTTCAAGAGGATAAACTAATCTTGTACCGCTGAGGTATTCACCTTTTCTCTGAACAAATGCATTATAAAATTTTGTCAGATCCTCAGGCGGCACTGTCATGTCTGCATCAAGGATCATAAGAATATCTCCATTCACATTCTCAAACCCTTTTCTGACAGCATCAGCTTTCCCTTTACCTTCCTGCTTAAAATATTTAAGATCATGACTTTGCGAATATTTTTCACACACTCTTTTTATTTCATCATAAGTATCATCGGTAGAATTTCCTTCTACAAAAATAATTTCAGTATTGCTTCCCATTTGAGGCACTCTTTGTATAATGGTTTCAATATTTCCTTTTTCATTTCTGGCCGGTATTACTACACTGACAGTTTTTTCCTGAACTTCATTTATTATCTTTCTGGAAATTATAAATTCTATCAGGCATAACCTGTTTATCAAAGGAAGATTTGCAATGTAGTTATTCACAAATGCAGACAGAAGGGGAATATAAAAAGGCATCAGAAATTTCCTGCCGCTTTTGATCACATCATATCCGGAGAGATTGAGCAGATTTTTTAAATCATCAATATTAAGCCAGTTATTCCTAACCTGAGGCATTTTTAATCTGAGTAACTCTGCGAGATCCAGTACAGGCAGCCAGAGAAAATTAACATAAGTCACAATAATTCTTGTATGCTCACTGCAGAGATTTTGGATCTGCTCAAATGATCTCTGCACATCATCAAAGTATCCTACTGTATCTGATATTATTATAAAATCAAATTTTTCTGTGATACTAATTTCTTCTGAATCCATTACAATAAATTCATACTGCGGATATTCAGTTTTTGCAATCGCGATCATTTTATCTGAAATATCGATACCGACTCCTCTGGAAGGCTTAAGATCATTAATCAGATTCCCAATACCACAACCTATTTCAATAATGCTGCTTCCTTCCGGAATGCTGAATTTCAGAAGCTTTGTTAAATTTTTATAATAATATTTATTTTTTCGGATCCATTTTTTTCTGTCAGATGCGATATCGTTTTTATGACGGATCACGTTATCTTTTCGTTTGCTCATAAAGACTGGATTTTAAATGATCTATTGAGACAGATCAGGACAGAAAAAAGATCTATAGAATTGAATATGTAATTAGCTGTCAAATAAAAAATTTTATTAAAAAACAAACAGGAAATAATTTATGTCTGCAGTATATTATTTGAATGTTACAAACTAACTAATGCAGATTTAATAAGAAATTAAGAATGTTTTACTTTACTTTTTAACTATTTACACCACAGAACTTTAAACACACAATCTATTTCAAAGATCATTTTTTCAAATGTATTTAGAATTTTATTGAAAATGATCCGGTCCTTTTCTGAATGTGCTTTTTCTTTTCTGCCGTGGTTCTTAATTCTGATTTTAACTGAACTTTCTATCCAAAGATCTAACAGAAAATACCAAAGTACTGCAATTGTTAAAAGTGCTGTTGATTTTTTTAATTTCTCATCATCTTTCATTTGCGTAACCTCTATATTAAATCCTTTTGTTTTCATGTTTCCAAAAAGATTTTCTATTGTCCATCTCTGCTTATACACAGACAATGCCTCTTTGGGAATGCTGCTGCTGTCTAGGATTAAATAAATCTGATCCTTTCAATATTATTTTTTAATAGTGGATTATTTAGAATCAGTGCTGTCCAAAACATTTTAAATTTTAAATAAATAGTTCAAAATTATTGAAAAATACAATTTATTAATTTAAATGAAAACTATCCCGCATTTGAATTTTCTCTGGTAACTTATTTAGAATAACCCGCCTGTGATAAATTGCCGATAAGAAATTCTGAGCA
>DAORRV010000139.1:0-4727 GCA_035443185.1 Ignavibacteria bacterium
TAATTAATAAAATCTTTTATACAATATTTTGTAATAAAAAATATTTTTATGAATTATACTAATATTGATTCTCACATAAAAGATATTAAGATTTTTGAAAAAACCGGTACACTATTCGATGAATTCATCCGGGTAAGAAACCAGACAATTGAAATTGTAACTCCTCTTGAAACAGAAGATTATGTAGTCCAGACTGAAGCTTTTATGAGTCCGCCCCGATGGCATATTGGTCATCTGACATGGTTTTATGATCAGCTTCTCAGAAAATTCTATGACGGATACAAACCCTTCAGAGAGAATTATGATTTTTATTTTAATTCCTATTACCTCACATTTGGAGAACTTTTTAATAAATCCAGACGAGGCACTCTCTCCAGACCGACTGTCCATGAAACTATTGAATACTGGAATTATGTCAATGAACAGGTTTTTAATTTTCTGAATACTGTAAATGGAAGTTTAGATGAAAATGTCAGACAGCTATTTATTCTTGGATTTCATCATGAGTATCAGCATCAGGAACTCATGGTTTATGATCTTCAGCATTTGCTTTCCGATAAATACATTCCTGTTAAAATGAATGTCCAGCCTGATAATAAATCTGCAATTAAAATAGGAGAAATGATAGAAATCCCCGGAGGAATTTTTGAAATGGGATTTGATAAAAATGTTTACCCTGCTTTGTTTGCTTATGATATTGAAATGCCATTGCATAAAGTTTACCTTAATGATTTTAAAATTGATAAATATCCTGTGACAAATGGTGAATATCTTGATTTCATAAATGACGGCGGATACAACAATTTTAAATTCTGGCTTTCAGAAGGATGGGAATCTGTAAAATCCAATGGATGGAAAGCTCCGCTTTACTGGCAGATGAATGATAACGGAAACTGGTCGAAGATCGATTTTCGCGGAGAAAAAAATATTACAGAAATTGCCGATGAACCTGTAATAAACGTCAGTTATTTCGAAGCTGCTGCTTTTGCAAAATGGGCAGGTAAAAGACTTCCGACTGAAGCTGAATGGGAAAAGGCTGCATCTTTTAATGAGAATAAAAAGTGTAAAAATCAATATCCGTGGGGAGATGATCTTCCTTCATCTGAAAATTCAAACACATTTGATTCAAGGATCTGGTCTCCTTCAAAGATCGGTTCTTATAATAATTTCAAAAGCAGTTACGGTTGCGAACAAATGATCGGCGACTGCTGGGAATGGACTTCATCAGAGTTCATGCCCTATCCGGGTTTCAAATCCGGCTTTGAAGAATATAATGACAAGTGGTTTAATAATCAGAAAGTTTTAAGAGGCGGTTCTTTCGGTACTCCCGGAATTTCAACAAGGAACACTTACAGAAATTTTTTCAAGACTCATGAGAGATGGATGATCTCAGGATTCAGATGCGCGGTTTAATTTTAAATCTTAAATAGTAAATATTAAATAATTTCAATGTATCCGCAGAGTCACGTGATCTTCGGAATCTGCGGAATGTCTAAATAGAATAAAAAGATTTTCAATATTTCAAAGTACCAGCAGAGTCATATTTAAATTGTATCCGCAGAGTCACGCGCTCTTTGGACTCTGCGGAATGTCGAAAAAGAATAAAAAGATTTTCAATAATTTATAAACTAAAACAATAAGGAGTAAAAAATGTCAGATATACTTAATGGCTTACTTGAAAATTTAACCGGTGGTCAGACACCTGATAAAATAGCATCAGGATTAAACATTGATCCAAACATTATCAAAAGTTTAATTCCCGTAATTGCACCAATGATACTCGGTGGTTTGAAAAAACAAAGTGAAGAACACGGCGGTCAGGAAAGAGTCGATCATATTCTCAATAAATATGGTAATCCTGATATACTTGAAAATGTAGACAGCTTTGTCGATGTAAATTCCAAACAGGACAGTTTCGATTCCAATCTCGGCGGACTTCTGGGAAATTCAGGATCACAGATCACAGATGTTCTCAAAGAAAAATTCAACCTGGATGCAGGAACAGCAGCAAAGATAATTCCGTTAGTTGCTCCACTGATACTGGGTTATCTAACAAAAAGTAAAAATAATGAAAATGTTGGATCAGCAGGTTTTGCGTCATTCCTCGATCAGAATGGAGACGGCAGTATCATTGATGACGTTGCCGGATTTTTTACAAACAAGCAACAGGATTCTAATCAGGGTTCAGGCGGCGGACTGATGGATATTCTTGGCGGACTGTTGGGCAAAAAATAATTCAGATAAAAAAATTTCAATATACTTGAAAGCGTCAGGACTTTTGTTCTGGCGTTTTTTTTAATTCATTTTTGTAGTCAATAAGTAAATAACTAAAAATAAATTTTCTTAAATACACATTCTTTTTTCTAAATATGAAGACTTCATAACAATTTATAGTGTATGCATATAACAACTATGGTATTTGATGAAATTTTATTAATAGTTATTTTAATGCCATTTTAAATTTATAAAAATTCATCTTATCCTTATCATGCGAAAACTTTTTCTTATTGCATTAATTACAGTTTTACTTCTCAATTCAAATTTATATGCGGGATGGTTTGGATTACAAACCGGCAGCAATTCTTACCTTACATCAATTTATTTTAATAATGCATCGACCGGTTATGTAGGAGGACTGAACGGATACATTGCAAAAACAACTGACGGAGGTGCCAGCTGGGTTCAACAGAATTCTTTAATGAACACACAGTTTGTAAGAGCAATTTCATTCGTTGATCTGAACACCGGTTTTATCTGCGGTGATGACGGTCAGATCAGAAAAAGTACAGACGGAGGGACGACCTGGATACCGCAGTTCTCCAATACAGTTGCAGGAATATATTGTATAGAAGCAGTTGATGCAAATAATGTATATGCTGCAGTGAATAACGGAACTGTACTTCGCTCTACAGACGGAGGCAGTACATATTTTTCAGTTGCAGTTTCACCAAATCAATTGCTTACTTTAGATTTTGTATCGATAGATACAGGATTTGCAGCAGGTCAGGGAGGGGTTGTTTATAAAACAACAAATGCAGGATTAAACTGGACTTTTCTGAATGCATCTACATTAAATAACTTTTGGGATATTTGCGCTCTTTCAGGCAGTGATCTTTATCTCGCAGCATATTACGGAACTTTAAGAAAATCCAAAAACGCAGGTGGCAGCTTTACTCCGGCTTATGCTTACAATCTTAATTATGAAGACATCCATATGGTAAATTCAATGATCGGTTATGCGTGTGCGCTGGATGGTTACATAGTTAAAACTACTGATGGCGGATTAACATGGAAAAATCAAATTTCAGGATCCACAGAAAATCTGAACGAAATTTTCTTTGTTGATTCAAAGACTGGTTATATTGCCTGTACTGCAGGTACCGTTTTAAAAACTACTGACGGCGGTGATAATTTCAACTTAGCTGTAATTAGTCCAAACAATGGAGAAGTAATGATTTCAGGTTCGACTTCAGTCATTCAATGGGCAAGTACTGTATCAGGAAATGTAAATATTGAATTTTCTACAAACGACGGCGGAAACTGGAACACCATTCAAAATTCTGTTCCGGCTAACAATTTTTCATTCAACTGGCAGGTTCCTTCTGCTAATTCCAACACCTGTAAAGTAAAGATAACCTCGGTTGAAAATCCATCTATCACAGATATCTCTGACGGGAAATTTGCGATCGTACATGTCAATCCATTTTATAATGTTCCCGAATTAATTTATTACAAATTTAATGATGGAATAAATTCAACACCTAATTATGCAGTGCCGGGTCAGATTTATGGCGATGCTGATATAAACGGTATGAGTTTACAAAATGGCGGACTAGCCGACAGCAGTCTGGTAGGTCAGGGAGGTAACGGACTGACAAATTTGGTGTCTACAAACTGGGCTACTAACTTCCCTTCTTCAGGATTTACAATAGGTTTCTGGGTGAGCAATATTTCACTCGGGACAGATCCGAATAATGCAGTATATCTTTTTGCTGATGTAACTGCAAATAATGTTCGCTGTTATTACGGAGGTGCACAGGGACTTACAGGTCAGGATACAGCGATTATGTTCAGATGCGGAGGAATGGCAGATGTAAGGATACCTGTGATACAAGGTCAGACTTATTACATACATATAGTTTTTGATCCTTCAGTTTCTCAGTTAAGGGTTTTTGTAAATGGTACATTAACTCAAACAATTCCTCAGGGAAATGTACTTGCAATTGGAAACGGACCACTTAAAATAGGTGCATCTGCAAACTTCAGTTCATCTCTTGCTAATGGAATGAGATTAGATGAATTCAGAGTCTACAGTCGTCCGCTTGAAGAAAATGAAATTGCAGCTACATGGAATATAACCTTCCCGGCAGTTATTACCGGTATTCAAAATGAAGAGGTATTCTTAAGATCAGATTATATGCTTTTTGATAATTATCCAAATCCTTTTAATCCTGAAACTATAATTCGTTATACACTAAAAGAGAAAGGATTTACAACTTTGAAAATTTATAATGCACTTGGTAAAGAAGTATCACAGCTAATAGGTGAATTTCAAAATTCAGGTAATCATTCAATAAGATTTAATGCATCAGATTTATCTGCCGGAGTTTACTATTACAGACTTGAGTCAGGAAGTTTTCGTGAAGCAAAAAAAATGGTCCTCATAAAATAAGGATATTCGTCTTTTAGGGAATATTTAATTCTATTATTGATCTTCTTATTTCGAA
>DAORRV010000140.1:0-4718 GCA_035443185.1 Ignavibacteria bacterium
TTCGTTTTGAGAGACAGACAATTCATTTTGAGAGACGGACAATTCGTTTTGAGAGACAGACAATCCGTTTTAAGAGACAGACAATCCGTTTTAAGAGACGGACAATTCGTTTTGATAGACAGGCAATTCGTTTTGAGGGGCGGGCAATTAGTTTTGAGAGGCGGACAATTAGTTTTGAGAGACAGGCAATTCGTTTTGATAGACGGGTAATTTGTTTTGAGGGAAGGGCAATTTTTTTTCAGCGAATTAATTTTTTGTTTCTTATTTAATTTTTAATCACTAACTTGCATCCGGTCATGGATTTTTATTGAAATCTATAATCCGACCCAAGATGACCTCATAAACAGTATATTTTTTAATAATTTTCGATAAAAATATTACCCAAGGTATTTTTGACGAAGTTTTAATAATGATATTTAAATTATTCAAAACTTATGAGTTCAAAATTCTTGGGAATTTTTATAATAAGTCTGATTTTCAGCAGTAAAGTATTTTCCGGTTCACCTGACATCAGGGTATTTCCATCAGGAAACTTACAGGTAGAAACCTTTCTTGCAACACATCCAACTAATCCAATGATCATGGCAGGCACTGCAATTACAGATGTTTATCCGGGCGGATATACTACCGGTGCTTATATTACTACAGACGGAGGAAATTCATGGAATGGTACGAATTCAATTAAAACTGCTCAGAATAATATTATATCTACAGTTGGAGATCCGACTATAGTGATTGATAAAGATGGGGTAATGATCATTCCTTTTATTGGACCACCTACAACACAAGGTGGCAAGGATTACAGAATTGGTGTCAGCAGATCTACTAATAATGGAATCAACTGGTCTTCAACTATATTTGTACCGGATGTTGATTCTGCAGATAAAATTATGTCAAGCACAGATGATATACCATCCAGTCCTTATTACGGCAGGAGTTATATAGTTTACAGCGAAAAGACAGGAATTCATTTTTCATTTACAACAAATAACGGTCAGACATGGTCTCCAGCGGCCAGAGTTTCACCTCAGCCCGACAACAGAAGAGCTGGAGCTTGTATAGTAACCGGTACATACGGAGAAATTTTTATTACATGGCCTTATACATATCAGTCATCAAAATTTATTGGTTTTGCAAAATCAACTGACGGAGGAGTAACCTGGTCAGCAAGTGATCATGCAATTCCAGTCTGTCCATCACCTAATGATTTCAGATTTAATCTGAATCTTGTAAAACTTAACGGACTGCCCATACTTGCAATTGACAAATCAAATGGACCAAATCAGGGAAAACTTTACGTCGTCTGCAATCAGGGACTTGACGCATTGTCGCCTGCTTTGGATAATTATGATATAATTATGTATTCTTCAGATAACAGCGGGCTGTCATGGTCAACTCCAAGTCTTGTACATCAAAGTACTTCAGGAATTACCAGGCATCAGTTTTATCCAAACATAAACATCGATAAAGGTGGCGGAGTAAATATAGTATATTACGATAATAGAAATACTCCAACCAATGATTCATCAGAAGTATTTATTTCAAGGTCAACAAACGGAGGAAATACATTTGAGGATATTTTGCTTTCTGATCATAAATTTAAAATGTCACAGCTTTCATCATCTGAAAGACTCTTTGGAAATCCACCGTATGTCGGATCGTATATTGGAATATCCAGCTCCGGAAGTAAAGTTCATGCACTATGGTTTGATAATTCATCGGGCAAATATCAGGCATGGAATTCTTATATTGAAACTGCTCCCGAAGTCAACATTACTCTGATTCCGCAGGGTTTATATAATTCATTTTCAAATTTACTAAACAGAAAAGATTCTGTAAAAGTATTCTTAAGATCAGCTTCAACTCCATACTTAATCATAGATTCATCTTTTTCAGATTTAGATTCAGTAAACTATTCAGGAATATTTAATTTTTCAAATGTAATTACAGGGCAGTATTTTATTTCAGTTATTCATAAAAATTCTATTACAACCTGGAGCAGCGTACCGGTAAATTACAACTCCTCATCTGGAATGAATTATAATTTTACTGATCAGCAATCAAAAGCTTTTGGAAATAATATGATGTTAATAGATTCTAATCCTGTAAGTTATGGAATATATAGTGGTGATGTAAATCGTGACGGGGCAGTGGATCTTCCAGATTTAATGCAGGTTGAGATTGATCTTGAAAATTTTATGACAGGAAATTTAATTACAGATATTAATGGAGATAATCTGGTAGATAATTCTGATTATACAATTGTTGAAAATAACTCATTCAATTTTGTATACACAATGACACCTTAATCGGTTTAAGAAAAAACATAATTGGATCTTTAGATTTATATCATTCAGCTTCACCGGTTACAAGAAATTTTATTTCGCTGTTGTCAGCAGTTTTAATTATAATATCTCCTGACATCCATAGATCTCCATAGATGCTGCCCGTAAATTTTAATGTAACATTTTCATTTCCGTAAACGCCCTGACATTCTGAATTAAAATTTACTACTTTTACTGCGACCATCCTTCGTTCGTCAATCTCTGCCGAATATTTGCATTCAGTGACTGTATATTTTTTAAAGACCTCACTTGAGATTACACCATTATTGAAATTAATAATTTCGTTCATCACGATAGGCATTCTGTCTACATCAGGCGGAGTCTGCTCTTCTGCCTTTCCTCTGAATCTGCTGCCATTCAGATCTACTGAAGTTTGGGAAAAAGTATATCCTGTATTAAAAAAATATAAGGTTAAAACTGAAACAAAGATTAATTTTATTTTAAAGTCCATTTTTTACTTATTATTAAATTATTGCAATACAATTTAGCAATAAGTACGTTAATATTCATTAAGTATATTTACTTAATTTTATTTTTTTATTTAATTAACAATATTTTTTTTACTGAAGTAAAACTTCCCGCATAAAATTTTACAAAATAAACTCCGCTGTTCAGATTACTTCCGTTCAAAGTATATTTATATTTCCCCGCAGATAAATTTTCATTGAGCATATCAAGAACCTTTTTTCCTGCAATATCATAAAGCTCCAGACTTACCACTCCGGATACAGGCAGATCGAATTCTATATTTGTTGATGGGTTAAATGGGTTCGGATAATTATTATGCAGCTTAAATTCTCCGGGAATATTTTGAGAGATGTTCTGTATGCCCACCGAATTTCTTTTCAATATAATCAGACTTTGGTTTGTAGAAGAAAGAGAGTCAGTTTCGCTGATTGCTTTTGGTTTAAATGTTACCAACAGTGAATCCCCTGTTAATCCGAAACTCTGCGCCATACTGTCAAGAAAACTTTTTGTTAAAAGAGCAAAAGTATCAAGACCGTTATTTCCTGAAAGATAAAACTTTTCAGTGCCGTTTTGTAATTTTCTGAAATTAAGTTTATAGATATTCTCCGGATCTGCTGAAGATTTTTTCCAGCTGAATAAAACTTTTGATGTGTCTACCGGTGAAGTAATGATCGTAAATGACGGGTTACCTAAAGGACTTAAAACTGAAAATGAATTTAAAGGGATTGGAACTACATGAAAAGCATTGGTCATCTCAACAGAATCAGATCCAAATGAATTTGTGACTTTCAGCTTTACACTGTAATCTCCAGTCTGAGTAAATGCAAATCCGGGATATTGTAAAGCCGAGCTTTTATTTTCCGCACCTGTGACAGTCCATTGCCATGAAGTTGGAATTCCTTCCGTTGCATCTATCAGTCTCAAAGTGTCAAATTTCATTATATTCAGATTGCTTACAGAAAATTTCACATCAGGAAAATGTGATACAGGATTTGTTAAATTTGGTTTAAGTACAAATAATCCACGTGTCATATCAGAGGCAATTATTTTCCCGGAATTAAAATAATAAATTCCCCAGCAGCCGTCATAGATCGCATCATTATTTTCAGGATAAGTATCAAACCATCCGACTTCTGCCGGGTTTGTCGGATTTGATATATCAAGAACTTTTATTCCTGCAGAATAATATGCAACGAAAGCATAATTACCAACAACCTCAATATTATGTACTATAGAATTTTGAAAAGGAAAAGCATTGAATGATCTGATGTATGTAATATTTTCCTGATCGGAAACATCCCATACTTTTAATTTTCCTGAAGTCGGTTCTGTAGTTTCATCGGTAACATAAGCTATATTTCTGCTACTATTGAATGCAATATTATGAGGTGCATTAGGCTCAGGATTGTTGATCCAGTTTCTTATTGTAACCGGATTATCCTTATTTACAGCATTAATAATTGTTACTCTCTGATCAAAGATATTACAAGCCCAGATAGTGTCATTAATTATTCTCGAATCATGAACATATATATCCTGCCATTTCCCCCTTAATACCGGTACTTCAGGATTTGTCAGATCCAGAATTGTAATACCCTGCGAAAAGGAACTGTTGCATCCGTTAAGATAAAGAAATGCACCGGACTGAGATATAGAATGAGTAGAAGTATGACCGGGCAGAATAAATTTTCCCACATACCTTATCGAGTCTGGCAGATACTGAAGATCAACGATTTGAATATTACTGTTATTATCTTCAGAAACTATATAAGCATAATGTGAATAAGTTTTCATTTCCCGCCAGAAATTTCCAAACCCAAATGGATTTGGTGCCGGCAGAAAATCAACTTCATGAATATTATTTGTATCAGTAATATCAATAAAAGCTGTTCCGGTAAAACATCC
>DAORRV010000141.1:0-4688 GCA_035443185.1 Ignavibacteria bacterium
CACGGACAGAAATCTTAACTCCGGCATGTATAATTACAGACTGAAACAGGTAGATTTCAACGGATCATTTGAATACTATAATCTCAGAAATGAAGTAAGCATAGGAATTCCTGTTCAGTTTAAATTATCACAAAACTATCCGAATCCATTTAATCCATCCACAACTATCAGGTATGATCTGCCATTTGACGGTAAGGTTAGCATTAAAATATTTGATATGTCAGGAAAGGAAGCAGCTACGCTGGTCAATGATGTAAAATCAGCCGGATATTATTCAATAAATTTTAATGCTTCAAGTCTGGCATCCGGAATTTATTATTACAGAATAACAGCAGTCAGTAACGGGCAAAATTTTATTGAAACAAAAAAAATGATATTGTTGAAATAAAATTTAAGTCAGATGACTTAATTATGATCAGTTACAGATACAAAATGTAAATCTTTAACAAATGAAGCGGAAGAGAGATCTTCTGCTTCTTTGTTTTAAAGCCGGAGAAACAGAATAACCTGTAATCAGCTTTTTCTCAAAAAATATTGTCATACCCGAACTCTTCATTCCGGTAACCGGTGAGAAAGATTTCTAATCTGTGCTCCAAAATCGTTTGAAAATCTTACCCAATATCAAAACCATCTGAAATCAAAACAAAGAAACAATTTTTTGAAACAAAGTCTAAAAAAGTAGTTACAAGAGCAAAATTTTTTAGTTGCAGTGGTAGGAAAATTATTGCAATGAATAAAATTTTTAATTCAAAGACACTCGAAATTGATTCAATAGTACTCACATTTCATTCAAAGAAACTCGAAATTGATTCAATAGTACTCACATTTCATTCAAAGACACGCGAAATTGATTCAATAGTATTCACATTTCATTCAAAGACACGCGTTGAAAGTTCGAAGACACGCGTTATAAACTCGAAGAAAGGCGTTTTAAATTCGAACAGAGGAAGTTACATATTCGAAAACAGAAGTTGAGAATTTATGGAAATGGAAAAACAAATCAATTCTTAAGTTTTAAGATATTGAAGCACTTTAATTTTTTGAATTATTAGTAATTTTCATAAATATAAAATGAAAAGATCAGATATATCAATTGAGTTTTCGTGATGATTAGATTCCCGCCAGTAGCATTCGGGAATGACAAAATTTGTGGAAAATAAAAAAATATTTACTTTATTATTTTCCACTATAAATTTTATAGCACCAGTATTATTGATCAGACCAAAGTTATCTTTGTGATCTCGGGAGGACAATTATATCTGATAGGTAATGCTACACTTCCAATTCCTCTGGATACATACATCTTAGAACTTCCGGATTCATACAAGCCGCTGATAAATTTACTGACAGCACCTGCAAAAGAAATATTTACAGGACCTAACTTTGCCAGGACCACCTGACCACCATGTGTATGTCCGCTCAGGATCAGATCAATATTCTTATCTGACATTTCCTCGAAAAAATATGGCTTGTGAATTAATGCAAGTTTTGGAATTTCATAGTAATCAAGATTTTTCTCTTTCAATTTAGACTTCGCATTTTCAATTGTGGTATCAAGATATTTCATTATTACATTATCCTGATTTGACCGGCTCTGCCTCGTATCCTCAAGACCCATGATACACAGATCTTTACCATTAATATTTATAATATCAGAATCATTTCTCAAAAGTTTTATTGGACTATTGTTCTGTACCACCTTTGCAACATATTCTGCATTGGAAAAATAGTCATGATTTCCAAGTGTAGCATAAATTCCTTTATCCGCTTTCAAACTTTTAAATGCATTTACAAAAGGATGAACTTCCAGCATACTGGAATTGGTCAGATCACCGGGTATCAATATTATATCAGATCTCAAATCATTTATTGCTTTCGCATATACTCCCATCATTTCTTCATCCATGTATGGACCTGAATGCGTATCGCTGATCAGCGTAATGGTCGTACCTTTGATCTCTTCGGGAAGGTCATCTATCTTAATGTCTTTATAAACTATTTCGTAATCATGGCTGTCGAGCACACCAACAGTTGATCCGATGAATGCATAGCCTGATACCAAAGCAGTAGTAGTAGTTAAAAAAGCTCTTCTTGATTTGTCAATTTTTCGGACAGGCGGTTTACTGAATAAATCATTCAACATTTGTCTTGTCTTTTTGAAGAGATTCAGGATCCATACGGATAGAGAGAATGGCAGTTTGATCAACTTTCCGATAAGCAAATACAGACCTATAAATAAAACAGCGCCAAGAAATATATAATAAGGAATAAATATAAAGTCATTGATAAGATCGGGTACCTGATGCATTTGTCTCCTGTTGAATAGAATGTAAATCATCGGAAGGTTTAAAACAATAAAGGAGTAATTTGAGATTATTTTTAAAAATCCGGAATCCGGATATTTTGATTTAACAAATCGTCTGAAGGTAATGAAAACAAGAATCTGAAGTCCGAAAAAAACCGATAAGAATATTGTAAGAAACAATGGATGAATTGTTTAAAAATTGTTTAAAAATTTTTTAAAGTTTAACCTCCCGTAAATGTAATACGTTTCAAATTATGAATAATTTTAAAATAAAGACATTCTATACTGCATACAAAATAGAAAAAAGTCCGTATCTGATAAAGAGTAGAATACGGCATTGGTTTTCAGTATTGTAACTTCTTTTTGATTTTAATATATTTTTGGCTGAATTTTTGGATATGAAAGGATGATTTATACTCACAAAAGCAAGAAACATTTAAGTAAAATTCAATCGGCTTTTGATAAGATATTATGAATACAATCAATCAAGTTATGCGGAAATCAACAGTTTGAGAGTTGTATTTAAGCATAAGATAATTTGTTTATTTCATATATTTAATTGTTTTTAGATATTTTTATAAAACGACATCGAAATAAAAATGGAAATTCCAAAATTTGACGAAACATTTATACCGATTCTTGAAATTCTTAAAACTGGTAAAGTATATAAGGCTAGAGAACTAATAGAGGAAGTTAAAACAAAATTTTATTCAGGTCTGACGGACGAGCAGCAGAAACAAGAAACTAAATCCGGAGATCTGCTAATCGACAATAGAATTGCATGGGGAAAATCATATTTAAAAAAGGGTGGCTATGTTTATTTTCCTGAACGTGGACATGTTCAAATTACAGAAAAAGGTAAAAACCATTCTTCAGATTTATCTGTAAAAGATTTAGAAAATGAGAGTACTTTGTTTGATTTTTACAAACAAGAAAAGCGAAATAGTTTGAGTGAAGATAAAATTAAAATTTCATCTCCCCAAGATTTAATAGATGAAGGTTTTAACAAAATTGAAAGCGATGTAAAAATCGAACTTCTTCTAAAACTTAAAAATATTGATCCTTACTTTTTTGAAAAAGTAGTCTTAAGACTATTAAAAAAAATGGGATATGGGGAATTCATTGAAACTGCAAAATCCGGTGATGGTGGAATTGATGGTATTATTAACGAGGATAAACTTGGGCTCGACAAAATTTACATCCAGGCAAAACGATTCAACGAAGGCAAAGTAAGGGAAAAAGACATTAGAAATTTTATTGGTGCCATGAGCGGTGATACAAATAAAGGAGTATTTGTCACAACTTCAGAGTTTGATGAAAAAGCATTAGAAAAAGCTCGTTCAGCTCATCATAAAATCATATGTATTGACGGTCAGAAATTAGTTTCGCTTATGCATGAGTTTGACATAGGTATTCAAGTAAAAACAATATATGAAATAAAGCAGGTTGACGAGGACTTTTTTTATGAACAATAAATTACAGCTCATAACAGGAACTACCCAAAAAGTGGAGTTTAGTGTTCATGTGAAAAGTTTGTCATTATTTGAAGTTTAGTTTTTCAAATTTAGTTTATAAGTAAGAATGCATCCTTAGGGTAACTCCAAAACGTTTTCAGTCATTTTAAAAGTAAACACAACGAACTTATAACAAAAGACAACCTGCAAACAACTAAATATAATTTTGACAGACGAACAATTAATTTCAGAATTTCAAAAAATAGAAGACGAATTCAATACAGCTGTAATTTCTAACAGAGTTGACGAGATCAAAAAATGTATTACAAGCGATTGGGTTTTGGTCGACAGTCAAGGCGGAATAATTCCGCAAGAAGGATTTTTTAGCGTTCTCGAACAAGGTTTGCTTTCACATTCTACGATGACAAAGGAAATTTTACGGGTTAAAGTATATGGTGATATTGCTTTGGTGACAGGTCGCGGACAAAATACAGGAACCTGGCAAGGACAACCATTGGAAGCGGACGAATGGATTACAGATGTATATAAAAAAGAAAATGACAAGTGGCTTTGTGTATTGACACATTTAACACCGGTAAAAAAATAATTTGACAAATGGTAACTATTGACACATTCAGAAAATTAGCACTTTCGTTTCCGGAAACGACAGAAGAAGCTCATTTTGAAAAAACATCTTTCAGAATAAAAAAGAAAATCTTTGCAACTTATGATGACATAAAGAAAAGAGCTTGCATCAAATTATCGGAAACTGACCAATATGTTTTTTCATCTGCAGATAATACAATAATTTTTCCGGTTGATAATAAATGGGGCAAACAAGGCTGGACAATTATTGAAATGAGTGAAGTTCATAAAAAACTTTTTGCTGAAGCATTGAAAAGTGCATATTGTGAAGTTGCACCCAAAAA
>DAORRV010000142.1:0-4603 GCA_035443185.1 Ignavibacteria bacterium
CATGTCAATTTTTGATGAAAATACTTTTGTGGCCTGTCTTTCCATTAATGTTACCAAAAGATCTATACTGTTTTCCAGTTTATCGAGTTTTGAATATTCAATTGTAATAAATGATTCACTTAATTTGGTAAGTTCATGAATTAGATTCTTCATAATCCCGTAATTATATTCTTTTCCCGGAAAAATATTCCCCCATACTCTTTCTTTCTCCAGATTCTCATTTGAAAATTCCGGCGTGTATTTCTTTATCTCAAGAAATAACTTTGTTACATTTTCCTTTTTATTAAAATAAGGCGATCTGACAAAGTCTTCAAACTTTATCAGCTCCTGTTTGGTGAATGTGCGGAGGATCTCAAGAAGTGAGCTTTTTAACATATTTAAAAAATTGATATAAACTTACTTCCTTTTCAGAGAATTTTATATGAGTGTATATACTCATAATTAAACTCACATCTAAGAAGGTCTTTAATATTTTATTTCAATTACAGCACAAAATAAGACTTTTATTTAAAAAATGTAAGTACTTATCTGTGAAACTCGTGAAAAAGTTTCTTTTGAAAGTAAATATTCCTGATATATTTTTGTATCAATTAAATTGAAACACTAAAACAAAGGAGATAAAAAATGTTAAAACCCCAATTAGTAATTTTAGTTGTCATGCTGACAATCCTGATGAGTTTTTCTAATTCAAATTCGCAGGTAATTGTATCAGAAGATTCATCAGGTTCTGTAATTGATCAATCAGGGAATGATCTGGAACCCGGAAAAAAGATCTGCAAACTTTATCACAGTAAGCAGACAGAGATTAAAAATGTAATGGTTATTGAATTCGATCTGGATGAAGAGGCGGATGTAAAGCTTGAGGTTTGCAATTCGAAAGGTCAGATAATTGAGATTCTTATTGACGAAGTAATGGACCCGGGGAATTACAAAATTCATTTTAAAACAACAGATGAGATCATCCCCGAAGAGCACACTTACAAACTGGAAGTAAAAGGTATTTCAGGATTAAGAAATGTTCTCAATGAAAAGTAAAGCATTTTTTCTAAAAAATTCAAAATTTTAAACTGCTCTATAATCATAAATTAAAAAAATAAAAAAAATGGGAAATCCAAAAACTTACAGTTCAGATAATCAGGATCCACAGGGAACAGCAGGGATCCAGGGTAACAGCTCAATATTCAACGGAGTACTGGGTTATACAACAGCCGAAGGGCATGCAGGAGTAGCAGGGGCATGTGATGAAGGTTTAGGTAATGGAGTTTACGGCAGAAGTAAAAACCGCGTAGGTGTATATGCTGTAAGTGAGAATTATGAAGCTGTACATGCAGTGACTAACTCATCCAAAACTGCGGCTATTGCAGCTTACAATTTAAATGTAAACAGTGATGCTCCGTCTTTATATGCGAAAAAGAAAGGCAAAGGCTGTTCAGCAGTCTTTGACGGCAAAGTAAACATTGTGGAAGGTGATCTGAAAATTTTGAAAGGAACAATCTACATAAAAGATGTCGACATTGTTGATTTATTATACAAATTGTCTGCTGAAATTGCTCAGTTGAAAAGTAGAGTAATGATCCTGGAAATATGACACCGTTAGATCTATACAAAATTTTTCGTAATTCGTAATTCGTAATTCGTAATTCGTAATTCGTAATTGTTCTTTTAAAAACCAGCCCGTGAATTGTCCGCGAACATATTCACTTAATTGCATCGCCGGTATGCAGGGCTGATTTTGATTTTAATATTCAGATTTAAGTTTTGATGTTTCATTGTTTTTTCCCATATCAACAGCCCGTAAGTCATATTTTTAAAATGACAGGATCCCCCGATCAGTACGGGCTTTGGGAATTTAGGAATTTTGAATTTGTATTTTTTTGATTTTGGAATTTTGATTGAAGATTTCAGATACAAAAATCCAAAATTGTAACTGTTCATTAAAAAATCAGCCCGTGAATTGTACGCGAAACATATCACTTAATAGAATCGCCGGTATGCAGGGCTTTTTTTATTTTATGAATGTCCTGATAATGCAAGCCGGATGTAGATTTTAAATTTATCAGGAAATTATTATCAAATAAATATTAACTACTAACTATTAACTATTAACTATTAACTATTTTATAATTTTTAAAAAATCAACCTTATATTAATGAATAAAATTATTTTTTATACAATCGTATTAATGTTTTTAATTTGTTCGGGAAATTCCTATTCCCAGCTCTTAAGTATTGCGGAACAGGACAAAAAGGTAAATGTAACAGAAGAGATAATGACTGTTCCAGCAAATAAGGAATTCAGTCATACGGCTGAAGGACTTAAAATAGTTAATGAAATGATACGGTTAAAGAGTGAAGTAAAAACCGGAAATGGTGAAAAGCTTTTAGAACTTCAGAAAAAACTTGAGAGAATAGAATATACTTCCGTAACAAAAACTTTTGATGCAGGTGAATTAAGATTTTCAGACAATCATAACCAAAAAACAAATCAGTTTCACACTGATGCAATTACAATATCAGCAATTTATTCAACTTATAATTCATATATCAAAGCTATAGCTACACAAGTGGAACAAACAGCTCCCGGGACCGGCACAATATGGGTTGCGTTTGCTGTAGGAACTTCTGATTCAGGTGCCGGAGCAGCTCCGGATACTTTGCTTCTTTATAAGTCGGTTAACGATGGTCTAATTTATAGTTTATATTCAAGATTGACATTAAGTACGGGAAATAAGATCAACATCGATGAAATGGATATGGAAATAATAGAATCTCCGGCTTCAAAGTTTATTTATCTTACTGCCGGATTCAGTACAAACGGCTATACCGGAGTATATAGAAATGCGCTTGTAGTATTTGATATTGTTAATAATGTTTCATCTTCAGTTGTATTAAATTTCCCCGGGACTGTATCTTCGTCCAAATATTACAGGGCGCGAATAACTTCAGATAATGCACGATATGCATTAAATGCATATGTAACAATTTCCGTAATACAGGATTCTACAGATGGCTTTAATCATTATTACATGACTAAATTCTGCCGGATAATTAATCCATATACTACTACACCGGCAATTACTTATCTGCCTGCTGCTCTTTATTTACCATTGATCTATGCTCCGTTCAGCAGCACTGTACATGCAGATATAGCATACTACAATACAGGTGGAAATGCAGCAGGAGACAGTTTGATTTTTGTTCTCAGCGGATTTCCCGGAGCATTGGAAAAGATATTTATTTACAAAGGCTACAGTAATACTGCCGTTTATCCTGCCCTTTCTAAAATACTATCAGGAACACTTAACGATAAACAATTTGTAAGAGTCGCATCAACAGGCGGAAATGATCAGAAAAAAATGATGATGATCTTTATGGAATCAGAAGGTTCTGTTAATTCGTCGTTGTATACCTATACAACTTCAGATGCAAATAACTGGTCAAAGTCATTAGTACAGGGCGGCGCATTCGGTGTTTTTCAGCTGAAAAATTCTGATATAACTGGACAGAGAAATGTCTCCGGTAAATTTTATGCTGCATTTAAAATTGATTCGCCACTAATAGATATCATAGGCTCAATGGGATATAATGATCTCACCCGAACTTCCTTTGTATTAAATCACAACAACATAGGAGGAAAAACTGATGCTTCACCTAAGCCTGCATTTCGTTATAACAATACCGACAGCTGTCTGACAATATGGAGCGCAGCTTCATCAGTTAATTCATCATGCGGATGCAGTGTGATCAATGCCGCGGTTAGATTTTATATACAGGGTTTATATGATGAAATAACTAATCTTACCAAGTATGATCTTGCAAAAATTTATTTAAGGAACAGCGTCTCTCCTTACAGCAAAGTTGACTCTGCATTAGGGTTAAGCGGAACAATATTCACATTTCATAATGCGAATCCCGGAACTTATTATGTCTCTGTTACACATAGAAATTCTGTTGAAACCTGGTATTATCAGCCTGTAGCTTTAGTTTATTCAAATAATGTTAGTGTCGATATGATGACAATTCAGTCGAGAGCATTTGGAAGCAATCAAATACAGATTGATAACTCGCCTGTAAGATTTGGAATATACAGCGGAGATGTGAATCAGGACGGGACGGTTGACTTAACAGACGGAAGTCTGATAGATAACGACGCTATAAATTTTGCTTCAGGATATCTGCCGACTGACTTAAACGGAGACGGAATTATTGACGTTGCCGATGCAGTGTTTGCGGATAATAACTCTTTTAACTTTGTGAGTAAAATAACTCCTTAACAGTTAATAGTTAGTAGTTAAGAGTTAACAGTTATTAAAAACAGTTGCGAATTACGGGTTTTCAAATAATGGGTTTTAAATCTTACTTGAGGATAAATTTAAAGATGTAATCTCTAATTAAATATTTGACATTTGTAATTTGAAATTGATTAAAACCAGCCCGTGAATTGTCCGCGAACATATTCACTTAATTGCATCGCCGGTATGCAGGGCTGATTTTATATTTTTAAATTTTGATCCTGGTTATTGGATTGATGCACTGCTAACTATTAATTGTTAACTATTAACTATTAACTATTAACTATTAACTATTAACTATTAACTATTAAC
>DAORRV010000143.1:0-4559 GCA_035443185.1 Ignavibacteria bacterium
GTTTTTCTGTGGAGTTTGACGGAAGCGGTTTTGCCAGCGGGATATATTTTTACAGATTGGAAACCGGAAGTTTTGTTGATACGAAGAAAATGACTCTGATAAAGTAAGAGCAATTTCAAAATTTAAATGACGAAGGACGAGTTACGAATATTTTTCATTAGGTAAAGTTTTTGTAATTCATACAAAAGTTTATTTTGATCCAAAAGATTTTCAAATTGACCTGTTTAATTTATTTTTTATTTAGAATATATTATTTACTTTAGAGATAAAAATTATTATGAGACAAACTATAATCAAAGAAAAAAATCTAAATGTGTTATTTTAACGGAGGAAGAGTTTGATGCTTTAAGGAAAGAGATAATTTATTATTAGAAAACAACTGAAGAATTACAGGACAAACTCGATTCCATAGAAGCGGAAAAAATAAAAAAGAATATTAATGGAAAGAAAAATTTTCATTTGGAGGATTTTATATCAGATAAGGATAGAACCAACAGCTCAAAAAGAATTAAAAAAACTTCCCCGGTCAGACAGGGAAAAAGCCGCAAGGTCAACAGCTGAATCAGAAAGTAATCCAGGACCTTACGGCTGAAAAAGCTAAAAGGCAGGAACAAATACCGAGTCCGATCCGGAGATCATAGAATTATTTATGAAATACATTATAAAATTCCCGTTGTTATTATTATCAAAATTGGATACAGAAAAGATATTTATAGAAATTTTACATGATATTTAAAAATGAAGAAAAAAAATATTCCCACAGGAGATGACATATCTCCTGAAAAAAAAGCTGACCAAAAGAAATCTGTTTCACGCAGAAGTTTTATAAAACTTTCTGCAGCGGCAGCAGCATCAGCAGGTGCAGGTATTGGTATGAAGAAAGTTTTTGCTGATAATTCAGACAATTCAGATACATCGGATGAATTTCCGAAACTACTGCCTGTGCCGGATAAGCCCGGATTCGATCATTTAGTAGTGCTTATGTTTGAGAACAGATCTTTTGATAATATTCTCGGGCATTTGTATGAGCCGGGTACAGTTCCGGAAGGTCAGACTTTCAACGGACTTGCAAGTGGTAATTACAGTAACCCTTCTCCGGACGGACCCGTGAATGCTCACATATACAGCGGCAGCACGGATATTATTATGCGGAGTCCTTCACCGGATCCGGGCGAGGAATATCCGCATGTAAACACTCAGCTCTTTGGCACAGTGGATCCCCCGGGAAATGAACATGTAGATTTTAAGGAAATGACAAAACCATTTAACGCGCCGCCTCAGGGAGCTGCAGTTAAAATGGAAGGATTTGTAAAAGATTATATAAATAATTTTGCAGCGGTAAAAGGAAGGCAGCCGTCAAGAGAAGAGTTTGAAGTGGTAATGGGATCATTCAGTCCGGAGATGATGCCGGTGACAAGTGCTTTGGCGCGAAATTTTGCTGTCTATGATTCCTGGTTCTGTGCTGTTCCGTCACAGACTTTTTGCAACAGATCTTTTTTTAATTCATCTACGTCGTCCGGATTTGTAACTAATGACGGAGGTCCTGAAAGTTATCTTAAATGGGAGAAGAATACGGGTCAGACAATTTTTAACCGTCTGGAAGAAGCGGGTATTTCATGGGCAGTTTATTTTGATGAAAGTCAGGTAGTATCTCTGACCGGTTTTATTAACATAGATGCATTGAAACCATTCTGGAAAACAAATTTTTTTGGTATGAAAAAATATTATGAAGATGCTGCAGCCGGGACACTGCCTGCTTATTCTTTTATTGAGCCAAGACTTATATTCAATCATAACGACATGCATCCGCCGGTAGCTTCATTTAAGTTTAAAGATGAAGACGGAAATGAAGTGGAAGTTGGCGGTGAAGATGATGTTCGTGCAGGAGAGAAACTTCTTCATGATGTCTATAAATCAATCCGTACAAGTGCATCTCATAAAGGTTCAAATGCTTTGAACACAATGCTTCTTATCACATTTGACGAACACGGCGGGACGTACGATCATGTACCTCCACCATCGGCAGTACCTCCGGGTCCGGTATCAGATCCCGAAATGGGATTTACATTTGACCGGCTCGGAGTGCGGGTTCCTGCAATTGCAGTGTCAGCCTGGACAAAAAGCGGTACGATAATAAATGATGAAATGCATCATGCAGCAGTTATCGCAACTTTATGCAAAAAATATAAACTTAAGTCACTTACGAAAAGAGATGAAAACGCACGTGATATTTCCAACGCAATAAATCTTAATGAGCCGCGTCAGCCGTGGGACTGGCCCGAAACTACCCCGCAGTATATTCCGCCAAATCCTGAAGCAAAAGGTCCGTTCTCAAAAGCAGTTTCGCAAATCTCTCTTACACCGCCGGCACTTTCACTGCTTGGAATGCTTACTGAAAAATTCGGATTACCTGAAGATGTAAAACCTAAAACATTTGGTGAAGCTTATGAGATTTTGCAGAAACTTGGAAAAGGTTTGTTTGGGGTTTGAAGGTATCGCCTAAAAAAATCATTCTGAATTTCGCAATAACATCGAGCCGCTGTCAGTTTTTAAAAGTTTACGAATATATAAGTATTTTTTAATTTTGATTTGAATGTATGATTTAGTATATGTAGTGCACATTGAAAAATCTTTAATTAAAAAATATGTATTGTTTCTTAAAAACTTTTCACTTACAATAGTATTACCCCAAAGGAATTCAAATTGAAAAAAGAAAAATGAAACACTTAACATATATATTACTCTCTCATTTATTTTATACCTAATGAATAATTTTATTATAAAAATATTATACTTATCTATAATTTTAATTTGTGTAATATCACATTCCTCATATTCCCAGCAACAGCAGGAATGGGTAAGACAATTTAATTCCGGATCAAATCAGAATGACATCGTTACAGATATGAAAATTGACAATTCTGGAAATATCTATATGTGCGGTTCTATAGAATATAATTCAAGTCTAAAAGATGTCTTGTTACTAAAATACAGCAGCGCAGGAAATTTACTGTGGAGCAGAACGTGGAGAGGGACAGGTATGAATAATACAAATGAAAGTAGTGCCTCTAAAATTCTTTTTGACAATGAGGGTTTTATTTATGTACTTGGAAATACTATTATTGATTCTAATTATTTGGATTTTTTACTGATAAAATATAAGACAAATGGAGATAGTATTTGGGTTAGGACTTTCAATGGGACAAATGGAGATGTTGAGTCGGAAAGAGATATAGTTATTGATCCAAATAATAACATTTATATAACGGGCTTATCTTACCGTTTTGGAAGTGTTGATAATGAAACTGTCAAATATGACAAAAATGGTGATTTAAAATGGTCTAAGAAGTTTAATAATTTTTCAGGTGGAAATATTTTGCTCGACTCCGGTTTTTTATATATCGGAGGAGCTTCAAATTATAATATTTCGATCCTAAAATATGATACATCAGGAAATTCATTAGATACTTTTTATTGTGGTACTGAAAAATCAGACGGAGCACAGCTTATGGTTTTTGACTCTCAAGAAAATCTAATTGTATCAGGGCTCGAGAATGCAGGGTTACCTACACAGTTAAATATAGTGACAGCTAAAATATCTCAATCAGGAATCAAAAGCTGGATCAGTGTCTTTAACAATAATTTTGATAATAGACCTGAATACCTTTATGATCTAAAAACAGATACATCCGGAAATACTTTGATACTTGTAAGAAGCAGAAATCAACAAAATAATAGAGGTGAAATTGCTTTAATAAAATATGATAGCAATAATGGAGATTCAATATGGACTAGAAAGTACAATTTAGTACCATTCAGCAATGAAGAACCTGGGAAAATGGCAATTGATAAGGATAATAATATTTATGTAATAGAAACAAGCGACTCGAGTGTTATTTTTTATCGAATAGTAATAATAAAATACAATTCATTGGGACAACTGCAATGGCACAAGGTTTACTACCCGTCTCTATTTTCTAACTCTTATGGTGCTTGCATCTCAACTGACACTCTTGGAAATATTTATGCATCCGGCATCACAAACTATGCCCAGACAGGAGGAGATGATATTGTTTTAATAAAATATTCCGTAATGACAGAGGTTTCGGAAATAAACACCAACTTACCGGAAAAATTTGAACTTTACCAAAATTATCCGAATCCGTTTAATTCACAAACTGAAATAAAATTTAATTTGGTAAAAAGTGGGCAATACAAAATTGAAGTTTTTGATGTTCTGGGAAAAAGTGTTGACATTCTTTTTAACGGGTTTAAAAATGCCGGTAGTTACAATCTAAATTACAATGCATCCAATCTGTCTTCAGGTCTTTATTTTTATTCTTTGGTTTCATCAGATATAAATATTATTAAAAAATTTATTTTAGTGAAATGAAAGGAGGACTAATCATGAATCCACCATGGAAATAAACTACTGTTTTTTTAAAAGGTCCAAACATTTTAAATGAGGGGGAAGACTCCTTGAAATTAACCTTGCAGGGCAAAAAGATAACAATGTAACATTATATGATAACATGCAGGATGTTTCGGAATATTGCGAA
>DAORRV010000144.1:0-4388 GCA_035443185.1 Ignavibacteria bacterium
AAATCCTTAAAAAAAAAATTAATTATCCCGAAGTAAAAAATTTTCACATAAGTTACTTTACCTGAATTTTATTCATTGAGTTAAATGAGATTTTGGAAGGTGGAATCACATCTCTGTTCCGTATGTGTATTCTTCTTAAAGTAGAGCACGTGCAGTACTTGAGTTTACAGTAAATGTAGATTTATATTTCATTCCAGGTTCACTTTCTATTGTAACTGTTATGATACCTGATATAGATATTTTGGAATTTGGCATTAAAGAATTACCTGCTAAACTGAGAGAAATTCCTTCACCAATGGAAACTAAAGATTTTGGAACAGCTTTATTAAAAAGTTTATCTTATCCTGTTTTAAAAATTCTGTCAGTACTAATTCCTGATGAGCATAACTATATTCTTAATCCACTTCATAAGGATAGTAAAAACTTTAAGGTAATTAGTGTTAAGAATTTTGATTATAATGAAAGGATCAAGGTTACTAACAAAAATTAGAATAATACTTTATATCGTAACAACTCGATTATATAAATTCATCAGGTAAAAATTTAATTCATAAAATAAAAGAACCTATCTTTTAATGAAATCAAAATAAGTAATTTAAAATAATAATCAGCTAACCTATGAAAATAATATTAACAGTTATACTGCTCCTGACTGCAAGTCATTCTTTTGGTCAGGACAGCGAACTAAAACCTCTTGATCTGATGCTTACCAATTACGATTATCCATACGCTGTAAATTATCTGAACATTTCGAGTCAGCAGCAGGATCTTGTAATGGCTTATATGGATGTAAAGCCTGATGTTTTTAATGGCAAAACGATCATGCTTCTTCATGGAAAAAATTTTAACGGAGCATACTGGAAAACTACTATAGAAGCTTTGAACAATGCCGGTTACAGAGTGATCGTGCCAGACCAGATCGGTTTTGGGAAATCATCCAAACCTGATCATTATCAGTTTACATTTCAGCAGCTTGCAAAGAATACCAAATTAATTCTTGACACACTTGGCATTGAAAAAACTTTTGTCCTCGGTCATTCGATGGGAGGAATGCTGGCTACAAGATTTGCGCTGATGTATCCGGAAACTACAGAGAAACTGATACTTGAAAACCCTATCGGTCTTGAAGACTGGAAGACTGTTGTTCCATATCAGACCATAGACTGGTGGTATCAGTCAGAATTGAATAGTTCGTATGATAAGATCAAAGCTTATCAGCTTGCAAATTATTATGACAACAAATGGAAGGATGAATATGATGAATGGGTAAATTTACTTGCGGGTTGGACTCTGGATCCCGACTATGCAAAGATCGCCTGGAATTCTGCGCTGACATATGATATGATCTTCACTCAGCCTGTAATTTATGAATTTAAAGATCTGACATGCCCGGTACTTCTCATAATCGGAACCAGAGACAGAACTGCATTAGGAAAACCACTTGTTCCGGAAGATGTCAGAAAAACCATGGGACTTTATGATCAGTTAGGTAAATCAACACAAAAGCTGATCCCGAATTGTGAATTAATTGAAATTCAGGACATCGGTCATATGCCTCATATTGAAAACTTTGATGCATTTATAGGTCCCTTATTATCATTTCTGAATTAGCTTCTATTTTATAGATGGCAAGTTTATTGTGACTCATTTATGAATTCACTGATGAAAATATTTTAATTATTTTTAAAAAATTTTGAAATTATATTTTTCATTTAATGAAAATCTATATTCAATAAGAATTAAATACTATTATGTCAAAAAAAATTAAAAAAAAGTTATCACTTATGCAGAGTAATGAGTTACTCAAGATCTTAAATGCACGTTTTGAAAAAAACATGAACAGACACAAAGGAATTGACTGGACTAAAATACAAATTAAGCTTGAAGCTGATTCAGAAAAACTTTGGTCTCTCAATGAAATGGAAATATCCGGCGGTGAGCCTGATGTTGTAGGTTTTGATAAAAAGACAGGAGAATATATTTTCTATGATTGTTCAGCGGAAAGTCCAAAGAACCGCAGAAGTCTATGCTATGACCGAAATGCCTGGGAATCAAGGAAAGAACATAAGCCCAAAAATAATGCAATGGATATGGCTAAAGAAATGGGAATAGAAATTTTAACAGAAGAGCAATACCGTGAACTTCAGAAGCTTGGGAATTTTGATAATAAAACTTCGAGCTGGCTGAATACACCTTCAGATATCAGAAAGCTTGGCGGTGCTATTTTTGGCGATTACCGTTTCGGACGTGTTTTCGTTTATCACAACGGTGCTGAATCATATTATGCAGGAAGAGCGTTTCGCGGATGTTTAAAAGTTTGATTATAAAATTTCGTAATAATTAGAAAATTTATTTTACATTGGTAAGGATCTTTTACAACCAACATTATTTTTAAAAATAAATTCGATATGACTTCAGAAAAATTCAATTCTTCAAAAGACTTTGAAATTGTAGATTCAAGAATTGTAAATGCGTCAATAGATCTGGTGTTTAAAGCATGGTCAGATCCGGAACATTTAAAGAACTGGTGGGGTCCTGCAGGTTTTACAAATACTTTTAATGAATTTGATTTTCGTGTAGGAGGAAAATGGAGTTTTATCATGCATGGTCCTGACAAGGGAAATTATCATAATGAATGTGAGTTTATTAAAATTGAAAAGCCTGCACTTATTGCATGGAAGCGATATTCAAAACCAATTTTTCAAGTAACTGCAGCTTTTGAGGTAATCTCTGAAAATAAAACAAAGATAGTTTTCAAACAGATCTTTGATTCATCAGAAGAGTGTGCTAAAATAAAAAAATATACAGCCGGTAAAAACGATGAAAACTTTGACAGACTTGAAGTCGAATTAATAAAAATGATTACAGACATTATTGCTAAATGAAAAAATCAAACTATAATGGTTGTTTACAATTAAGGAAACAAGCTTTATTTTTGTTAAGATTTTTTGAATATAATTATGACAACGTATGAAAACTTTTCGAAGTACTCTTTTTGGAAGAAGCTTATAAATTTTACAAATTTTTGATAAAAAACATTCAGAAAAGATACTTTATAACATTCGAAAATCGCAGTTTGAGTATGATCTTATTCTTTAAAGCAAGTACAGGACAAATTAATTGGAAAAGAGGAACTCCTGTCAGAGACAACTTTGAGTATAATTTAAAAGTGAACTTAATTGGTAACGATATTAAGCAGACCGGACAAAAGAGGCATTTGACACAGGAAGAATCAGGTAAACTTATTAGTGTTCAGAAAGCTCAGATATCCGGACTTGACAGTAATGCAAGTAATGTAACCATTGAAACTTTGATGAAAGTTTTCACAGCTATGAAAGCAAACGTTAATTTTCAAATTGAACTTTCCCCCGGACAGAACATCAGTACATGATAAGTGCTTTTAATATTCATAAATTAAAGAAAATTATACAAAGCAATTTCATTCAATATTATTATTAGTAGTAATACCATTAGAATATATATTCTGAATGACTATTCTGACAATTCAACCAAACAATTTAATATTAAATGGGTAAAAATTTAAACACAAATGAACCAATCATGACATCTGAACAGATGGAAATAAAATCAATTGTCGAATGCTTTCTGATAATTGCGGGAAATTATGACATAGAAAAAATGGAAGGAATAATCTCTGAAAAAGCGAACATCGGTATCAGCAGACTTAATGAAGGTGAATGGCAAAGCACCGTCATTACAATTACAGAATATTTTGAAGACTGTAAAACACGAAAGTTGCAGCCATATTACGAAACTGTAAGTGAATGGAAAATAGATATCAACGAAGGGCAAATTGCATTTGTAAAAGCCGATGCTATACTTCACATTTTCGGAGTGCCGGCAACCCGAAATCAAGATTACTTTACACTTATCAAAGAAAATGCAAAATGGAAATTTCTGAACCTTTCGTTTACAAAAAGTTTATTACATGAAGATAAAAAGAAATTTGATATTGAAATATTTGCAAAAAGTTATTCGCAGGCATGGAGCGGAGTTCGCCCTGAATTTGTAGCTTCTTTTTTTGAAGAAGAAGGATCTCTTCAGGTGAATGAAGGTGATCCTGCCAAAGGCAGAAATGAGATTGCAGATATTGCAAATGGTTTTATGACAGATCTTCCGGACATGATAGTTCGTTTTGACAGCCTTAAAAATAGTCCCGACGGAATTGAATTTCACTGGACATTGATTGCCACAAACTCAGGACCTGGCGGCACTGGCAATAATATTGAAGTCAGCGGATATGAGCTTTGGGAAATGGGAGAAAATAATCTGATCAAAAAATCATTGGGAAATTTTCCTTCGGAGGAGTACGAGAGGCAGATAAGTTTGAATGACAGCAACAAATAATAATTTTCTACAGCTTTTCA
>DAORRV010000145.1:0-4179 GCA_035443185.1 Ignavibacteria bacterium
TTTTTTTGAATGATACAATCAAGAAGTACCAATCTGATTTTGTAAATTGTTGAAATCTTTTTTTTGATTCTAAATTCTTCAAGCTGACAAAATGCAAATAGAATAAAGTATATATGGTTGACTTGTGCAATTCTTGATCTAGATGGACAACCTTCGATTCTAAGCTCTGATTTTAAAATTTTAAAGAATTCTTCTATTATTTGACGCTTTCTATAGTACTTTTTAATTTCAGATGGCTTTAACTCAGTATCGCTGGTTGCCCAAAAATTTTCATTCTCGGTTGTAACTTTAACTTTTATTTTTTTCTTGTACAAATGACCAATTTTACTTCCGTATCTGTAATTAAAGATGTCCTTAACTTGTACACCATTTATCAGACGGTTTGATTTTATTTTTGAGATCCAGTGCCATCTGAATTTACGAATTTGTTTTAGTAATTTTGCAGCCGGATAAAAAGAATCCATTAAGACATAACTCGGATTTACTTTATAAAAAGTTTTAGCTTCTTTCAAAATATCCATGGCAAGATCAATGCGGGATTTTTTGTTCTCTTTATTCAACAGGCGAAAACCTATTGGGAAACGGGTGTTACCGTCAGTCCAGATTACAAAAACAGCATTTAAGCCAAGTAAATATTTTTTATCGCTAGGTGAATAAAGCCAGGATAAAGTCTCAAGTTCTTTGCTAAAAGGCTTTGCTATTACTGTGTCATCAATGATTAAGAACGTTTTTTTTCTTTTTGATTTATTGTAATTTAAATCAAAATTTTTACTTAACAGATGACCATATTTTTGCTTTAAATATAAATTCCATTCTTGCTCCAACTGCAATAATCGCTGCAGCTTATCGTGATAGATACAAGAGCATTTGGAATCAACAATAATATTATTGTTGTAAAGTTTAGAAATATTAACACATGATGGTCTGAAATTTCTAAAACAAATTGAATTTATATAAGCAAATAAGGCGGTTTGAAATATTACTTTTTTCATAAAAACTAATTAACCGCTTTATTTTGCTTATAGTTTACATCTTTGCGTAACTTCAGTTATTAACTATCAATTATCAACTATCAATTATCAATTATCAACTGTTCTGTTTTTCCAAATCTGCCACGCCCAGCAGATGGTTACAGTCTGATAGATCAAAAACACAATATTTTCCAGAATGATTGTATTTTCTGAAGCTGAGAATTGTCTTATATATAGAAGTATCATAAACGGGATCATCGATATCATACCTCCAAGCCGCAGCCATTTTGGAAATAACAAATAATAAGAGATCATAAAAACCGCAGGTATCATAAATAGAATTCCTATGCTTGCAGTTTCAAAATTCCACTGACCGGCTCTGTCTATTTCTGACAGAAAAAGTCCCTGCGCGATTGCAAGAACTACAAATCCCGCCGATGCAATATCAAACTTATCTGAAGCGGCTTTTGCACTCAGGCAGGAAAAAGCTGAGATTGCGAATAGCGCATCTAACTTAAAAAGTAATGTCTGCCCCGCGCTGTCTGCGGGGAATAATGTTCCGGCAAGACTAAGTATAAAACTTACCAGCAGTCCGATTGAAATAAGATAAGGTAAATGAGCATTTTGATTTTTCAACAATATCCGTTTGATTTGAAATAACACAAACATAGATAAATATCTCTGAATATAAAATAATATATTTACAGCATTAACTGACGAATAAAATTACATCTCTGTACTTTCAAAAAAAAATCCTGCTTATAAATTTTCATAAACAGGATTCATAAATTTTCAGGATAAGATCATTACAATTATATTCCGGAATATTAATACGGTATGATAGGTGATCTATTTTGTCAAAAGCATTTTCTTTGTTTCAGTGTAATTTCCTGATTGAAGCTTATAGAAATAAACTCCGCTTGTAAAACCCTTTGCATTCCATTCAAACTCATAACTGCCGGGTGAAAGGTTTTCGTTTACAATTACAGCAACTTCCCTGCCTTGTATATCATAGATCTTAAGTGAAACAAATCCTAATTCCGAAATTCCAAATCCCAATTTAGTAGACGGATTGAACGGATTCGGATAGTTCTGTAAAAGCTCAAATTTTTCAGGTACACCAATAACAACATCACCTGTAAGACTGAAGTATTCAAAATTTCCGTTGAAGTCAATTTGCTTCAGTCTGTAATTGTATCGTCCGGATCCTAATCTTAAATCTGAATATTCATAATTCACAGTTTCGGAAACTGTACCATTTCCTTCCACAAAACCAATCTTATTCCAGACATCTTCTGACGTTTCACTAACAGGTTTACGCTCAATTTCAAATCCCGAATTATTAACCTCCGAAGAAGTAGTCCAGTGTAAATGTACATCATTATTCTGAACAGTGAAATTAAAAGCTGATAACTCAACCGGCTGAGCGCTTAGTCCTGCTGATATTACATTAATTCTGTTTCCTGCTGCGCCAACTGCAACCGTATCATTGACGATCACAGTTGAACTTATTCTTTCCGTAGTAAGAGAACTCAGAAAGAAATCTGAATACCATTCGTTACCTCCGTTGATGGTGTATCTGATTGTTCCATTATCTCCGGCAACATATCCCGAGCTTGAATTCTTGAATTTTATTTCATACAGATCCTCGGTAGTACCGGTCTCTATTGGATTCCACCATAAATTGTCTGTAGACTGGTATAATTTTCCGCTGTCACCTACCATTCCCAGTATTGTTCCAAAGAACCAAGTACCCATTGTTCCGATCTTATTAAGATCATTGACTGTATCAGCAAGACTTCTGTTTTCCCATGTAAGTCCGCCGTCAGACGATCTCAGCAATGTACCGTCATCACCTGCAATAAAATTAGCAAACGAACTCAAGGAATATATTGAATTCAGATTTTTTGTTACTCCCGAGCTGACAGGATTCCAGCTCTCTCCTCCGTCGGAAGATCTGATTATCAGTCCTGAATTTCCGACTGCTACAAGAGTGTTTACATTTAAATTTATGAAATCAATCCCGTTTAGTTCGTTCTTAGTTTCAGAGCCAAGTACTTCCCAGGTCATCCCCTGATCATTTGATCTGATAATGGTTCCGTACTCTCCGACACCGTAGGTTAAAGTTGTGTCGTATGTATCACTGTCGGCAAGATAGTTTATCCGGTTGGAAGTATTGCTGACCATCTCAATCCACGGATCAGTTAATGGATCGGTACTTCTGTAGATCTTCCCGTTTTCTCCCGCAGCAATATAATACCTGTCTACAAAACCGGCATTTGACGAAGCATTTGTGTACAGAAATCCGGAAACCAAAGCTGACAGCGGATTATCAGTTTCAAATGGAGTAAAAAAGCAGCCTCCACCAAAACCCATTGAAAGATAACTAGTGATACAAAGATAAAAAATAATTTTTTTCATTTTTCAGATCTCCTTTTAAAATGTTTTTAATTAATAACTGATACAAAAATCCGTTTTAAAAAATGCATAGTCAAAGAAAGATTTCAATAATTGTGGCAAAGAAAAAATATGGAATTTACCTTAAATTTATTATATCTCTTGAAATTATCACAATTTTAAATGAAATTTGATGAAATCTGTGGCAGAAATCCGGAATGAAAAACACTCAGTTAGTTGTAATTCTTAGATCAATGGATATTTCCGAATTCAAAGAATTAGGAAAATATGTAATATCACCTTATTTTAATAATCGCAGCGAAGTCATAAGATTTTACGATGCGTTAAAAAAGCACTACCCTCTATTTGATTCTGATGAATTTACAGATAAAATTATATTTGATATTGTATATCCCGGGAAAAATTTTAGTGATGTGCTTATGAGAAAACTTGTGTCATTAACAACTAACCTTGTGCTTGATTTTATTGCAGTCAAAGGATTCAGGAATGACTCGATAGGTTACAACATTTTGCTGATTGATAAGTTAAGTGAGAGAGGCTTAGTCGAAATGTTTCAAAAGAGATCCCGTATTCTTAATGAACATCTGGATTCAAGTAAACACGATTTTGCCTATTACCAGTCAAGACTCAGACAGACATCATTGCTTAACGGATACTTTTTGAATACCGATGAGAAATCCATGATCAAAGGTTATCAGAAAGAACTCGATGATCTGATGCAATTTTTTTTTTCAGGTGTATTATTAATGTATGTCCGTTTAACAGAATGGTCAAGAACGTTGAATCATAA
>DAORRV010000146.1:0-4025 GCA_035443185.1 Ignavibacteria bacterium
TAACTATTAACTATTAACTATTAACTATTAACTATTAACTATTAACTATTAACTTGCTTTCTTAAACATCAACAAACTTTCTCAATCCTGTAGCAATTTAATCTTTTCAAAAAAGAATTTTAACAATTTAACACTTTATATTTCAGGAGGTAATTTATGAAAAAGCTATACATTGCAATTTCAATTTTAGTAATAGGTTTTTTATTTTTATCAACATCATTCTCCACACCAATCAACCAGTTTATAAACTCAGTTTCCCCTCTCTTGAACGCCAACAGTGTTGTGAAATCTTCAAATATAATTGTTACATTTGAACAAGTCATGAACGGCTCGACCATGTCTTCGGCAAATGTAAAAGTTTAAATTTTCAATAAGGTATTCCATCTGCCGCAGGAGGTTTTGTCTTTCCAATAAATCCAATCAATACAAGTATAGTGATCAGATAAGGAAGCATCTGTATCAGCTGTGTCGGAAGATCTGCGCCGGTGATCTGAAGAGATATTTCAAGCGCTTCGAATGCAGAGAACATAAGACAGGCATAGAATATGTTAACCGGTTTCCATTTTCCAATGATCATAGCAGCGAGTGCAATGTATCCCCTGCCTGCAATCATTCCGTCGCTGTAAGAATTCTGATTTGACGCCATCCATATTCCCGCAAGCGAACTAAGAAATCCACTGATCAATACTCCATAATATCTGTAACTTCTGATTTTTATTCCGAGACTTTCACCTGCTGCCGGATTCTCTCCAGCTGATCTTAGCCGCAGTCCGAATTTAGTTTTAAATAATACAAATCCCGAAATGAAGATCAGTGCAAAACAAAAAATTGTAATGTAGTCTGTAAGAAATTCACAAAAGAAAGGTATTCCGCTGAACAAAGTAATTTCAGGAAGTCCTTCGAATCTTTCTGTATTACTCGAACTGTGGAAAATATAGACAAGCAAAAATTTTGTAAGACCTGCAATCAGCAGATTAAATCCAACTCCTGTTACAATATGATTTATTTTCAGACTAACTGTGAAATATCCGAATATAACACTGAATAAAAGATTGATGATTATTGAAAGAAAAAATCCGAGTGCAATATTTCCTGTAAGTATCGATATTACTGCAAAGCTGAATGCTGACAGATTCATAAAACCCTCAACTGCAATATTGATCACGCCTCCTCTTTCAGAAAAGTTAGCGGCACTTGCACCAAGATAAAAAGGCGTCATCAGTCTTAATACCTGTGCTATAAATCCAAGTGATAGTATTGTTGAGATCAGGTCCAATTTATGTTAGAATTTTTTCTTTAAAATAATTACTTACAATTTTATCTACAGCAAGCAGAGATAGAATTATAATTCCCTGTACTACAAGCATCAGTTCTTTCGGCACAAGCTGATTTACAGAAAGTCCGCCGTAGTCTAATATTGCAAAAAGTAATGATGCAAAGATTATTCCGATGGGATTATTCCTTGCAAGTAAAGTTACAGCAATAGCAGTAAAACCAATATTGTTAGAAAATCCGAATTCGTAAAATCCTTTGTAACCAAATATATAATTCATGCCGGCAAAAGAAGTAATTCCCGCACCAATAAAAAATGAGATCATTAATACAGAATTAGCTCTGATCCCAAGATATTTTGATGCAAGTTCATTGAATCCGACTGACCGTATCTTATATCCAAATCCTGTTTTGTAAATAAATAAGTATGTTAAGATTGCAGTAAGAATTGCAATTATGAAACTTGAATTTAGAGTTGATCCCTGAAAGAATGGAATGAAATCATCTAATTTCATAAACATCAGATCATCACTTATCTTTTCCGTCCTCATTGTTGACTCGACATTAAAAAAGTCTAATAGAAAATAATTTACCAGAGCAAGTATGACAAAATTCATCATGATAGTAGTTATGACTTCACTGACATCTTTTTTGATCTTTATATAAGCAGGAATCAGTCCGAAAAATCCGCTGACTAAAAATCCACAGAGCAGACTTATCATAATTACAATTGGGAAAGGAAGCGATTCCAGTTTGAGAGCGACTATTGCCATGACAAATGCACCTGCATTAAGCTGACCTTCTGCGCCTATATTAAATAATGATGCATGAAAGCAAACTGCAAGTCCGCAGCTGATAAATATCAGAGGAGTTGCTTTGAATAAAGTCTGACCGATGCCGTATCCATCGGCAAATACTTCAGAGAATATTAATCCGAATATCTGAAAAGGATCTTTACCGAGAAGTAAAAGAAGTATGAAAACAATTGCTATTGTCACAAAAACTGAAAGGAAAATTGAAATAAGATTTACTAAAGTTTTTTTATTCATCAATAATACCCGTCATAAGTTTTCCAAGCTTCTCCATAAATTCAGGATCAGTTTCAAAATCAATTTCACTTTCAGATCTGATGAAATTTGCAAATTCAGATCTGTAATAAGTTTTTAAAATTTTCCCTTTATAAAGTACACTGAGTCTGTCGGATAAGGAGATTAGTTCATCCAGATCAGATGAGATAATGAGAATTGCTTTCCCTTTATTTCTTTGTTCAATGATCTGACTGTGAATGTATGAAGTTGCATTTATGTCAACGCCTCTTGTAGGATGAACCAGCAAAAGAATTTTATTATCCGATTCAGTTTCCCTTGCAAAAATAACTTTCTGCTGATTACCGCCGGAGAGCTCAGACATTGGAGATCCAATATCAGACACCCGTACATCATTTTTGGAAATTATCTTTTTGGAAATATCATTTATTTTTTTATCAAAAAGAAAATTTATATTTGCACCTTTCAGAGAAATATTTTCACCGATGTTAAATTCTTTTATGAATCCTTTTCTTTTTCTGTCATCGGGTACAAGTGAAATTCCTCCCGAGTCAAGCTTTTCATAATCCCCTTTATAATTTATCTGCAGTCCAAATATAATGTCAATTATTTCACTTTGTCCGTTACCTTCTACGCCACAGATCCCGTGTATTTCCCCTTCTGTTAATGTCAGATCAAAATTGTCTAAAACTTTTACTTCATTTACTGTAAGATCTATATCTGACAGTTTCAGCACATCATTAAATACAGTTAAGGAAGTTCTGTTTTTTGGAGTCTGAATGTCATTCATATCACCAACAATAGCCAGACTCAGGTCCGAAATATTCAGATCATTATTGTTATCAGCTTCATAAACAAGATTCCCTTTTCTCAAAACAGAAACTCTGTCTGAAATATGCTTTACTTCATTGAGCTTATGAGTGATGAAGATGATAGTTTTACCATCTGCTTTAAATGAGTTTATAATTTTAAAAAAGTGTTCGACCTCGACTGGAGAAAGCACTGCCGTCGGTTCATCAAAGATAAGTATCTCGGATCTGCGGTAGAGCAGTTTCAGGATCTCGACTTTTTGCTGCTGTCCGATACTGATCTCTGAAATGAGTTTATTTATATCAAGACCGAGATCATATTTATCTATAATTTCATTCAGCTCAATACCTGCTTTTTTAAAATCAATGCTTATACCATTTGATTTTGTGATCTCATCACCGAGAATGACATTTTCAAGAACGGTAAAATCATCTATCAGCATAAAGTGCTGATGCACCATTCCTATATTATTTTCAATTGCATCGAGAGGACTTTTAAAACTCACATCACTGCCGAATACTTTTAGATGTCCGGAATCCGGTTTGTAAATTCCGAAAAGAATATTCATAAGAGTTGACTTCCCCGCACCGTTCTCACCGAGGATACAGTGAACGGTGTTTTTTTCTATGCTGAATGTAATGTCATCATTTGCAAAGAAGCTGCCAAATTTCTTGGATATATGTATAAACTCTATCGCTGTGATAAGCTGTGAAATGATTAGATAAATTTTTTAACAAAGCAAATTAAACTTTTAAGAATTAAAATAATATTGAGAAACGATTCGGATTTTCACGTTCACATTTACCACGAAGACACAAAGACACGAAGGGACAATTGAGAATTGACAATTTAGAATTTGGGATTTTAAATCCGGAAATTGTCTGAACCTTGATTCGC
>DAORRV010000147.1:0-3991 GCA_035443185.1 Ignavibacteria bacterium
GCTGTAGTCAGAACTGCACCCATACCACCGACATTTAAAGCTGAAGGAGCATTTAGATTTCTTGTTGTCGTCACATAACCTGTTGTTGCAAAGACTGTGTTTCCTGAAGTCTCGGTTAGATAAGCATTTGGACCTAAAGTCAATATCCAAGAAGTAATATTCAAATCGCCGAGAACAACCGAGAGTGTGTCATTGACAGTTAGATTAGCCGGCAGTGTAGTATTTGCCGCGTTGTTAATTCTTAATTTTTGATAATTGATATTCGCTGTTGAAATACTCTGAAGCGCTGTTCCGTTATATTCAATTGTGCTGTTTGTAGTTGTAAAAGTTCCGTTTTGTGTGATCGGATTTGATGCTGTGAATTTTAAAAGTCTGTTTGAAATATTAAATATAGAATTTGAATTCAATGTTATCCCATGCATTTGATGATTGCTGTTAAGTGTTACGTTAGCATTCCCACTGAAATTTGCGTAAGAAGTAAAATTTCCTGTTCCGGATATGGAAGTTGTTGTATCAAAAAATAAAGATCCGGCAGGGTTCACTGTTCCGTTGTTTACTATTGATGAGCCCTTTAAACGTATGGAACCACCTGTACTTGTTGTCGTCAGTGTTCCATTGTTGATGACATTTCCAAACATGGAAAGAGATTTTCCGGATGTGTTGCCACAGTTTAAAATGGCACCGGCGTCGATGGTTACATTACCATACACACTTCCGTCAAATGGCGATGCAAAGGAATATGCATCAGCAATTCCGGTGTTAACAACCAAGTTTGCATTGAATTCGGAACCCGGACGAATATCAAAGGAGACTGTATTTTGGGTTCTAATTGTTCCCGGAGATGAAATTTCTGCACCTACATCCAAGCCCATATTACCGCTGGTCAAAGTAAAAGTATTTCCATTCGGATTTAATACCCCTCCCGACGACATTGAAATATATGAGGAAGGAGAATATGTAATGTTACTTAGCATAGTAAAATTTCCTGAAACCAGAGTAACTGAAGGTGTGAATAACCCGCTTCCGGAAATAGAAGTTGTACTGTCAAAGTAGACTGTTCCTGCACAAGTCATCGTACCATTGTTTACAAGTGAAGGACCATTTATACTGTAAGAACCTCCTGTGCTTGATGCGGTCAGCGTTCCGTTATTGACGATGCTTCCATAGATAAAAAGGTGTCTGCCGGAAACGTTGCCTGTATTGAGAGTTGCGCCGGCGTCGATGGTTACATTGCCAAACACGCTTCCGTCATAAGGTGATGCGAAAGAATATGCAAATGCAGTTCCGGTATTAACAACCAAGTTGGCATTGAATTCGGAACCCGGACGAATATCAAAGCGGACTGTATTTTGAGTTCTTATATTACCGGGAAATGAAATTTCTGCGCCCACATCCAGACCCATATCACCACTGGTCAAAGTAAAAGTATATCCATTGGGATTTAACACTGCGCCCGCTGCCATTGTAATATAAGAGGAAGGAGAATATGTAATGTTGCTGAGCAAAGTAACGTTTCCTGATACTACAGTTATATTAGGAGTAAAACTTCCGTTTCCTGATAAATTAGTTGTCGTGTCAAAATAGATTGTTCCGACAGGGTCGACTGCACCGTTATTTACTAAAGATGCTCCTTTTATTCTAATAAAACCTCCAGTACTTGATGCTGTCAATCTTCCATTATTGATAATGTTTCCATAAAACCAGGTACCTGTTCCGCTTGTATTTCCGGTATTTAATACTCCACCGGAATCAATTATTACAGCTCCGTAAAGTTTTCCTGTGTTCGGAGAGGAAAAATCTCTGGCAGTTGCAGACCCTGTATTTACTTTCAATAAAGCATTAAAATTTGAACCATCTCTAATGTTCATTACTATAACCGCTCCCTGAGTTTGGAATGTACCTGAACCTGTGACTGTTCCTCCCTTGAGGATTGTAAAATCAGTACTGCTTCCGTCAAGAAGTGTCAAAGTTATTCCGGAATTGATCGATACAGTACCGCTGTCGATCGTAAACTGATCAGCGTTTACATTAGCTGTGACTGTTACAACATTTGGATATCGGACTGTTATTAAATTACTAGTAGCATCGGGTGTAGTAGTAGCCGGTACCCAAGTGGAATTATTCAATGACATTTCCCATGTCGAGGTAGAGTTCCAGTTACCGGTTGCAATGCTTCTGAAATACTCATTTGCAGAAAATACATCTGCAGAACTAATTACATTTAAAGCTAAGATTAAGATCAAACAGTGAATAGTTTTTTTCATTTTTTCCCTTTCAGAAAATAAATTTTAATTTAAAAATCTCTTCGCCGGAATTTTTAATAGTAAAATTTCCATACAGCAAAACTTTTAGACAAAATAATAATGATAACTCATTTTCCCAAAGAAAAAAAAACAGGTGTTTAGAAATTATCCAAAGACTAAAATAATAAAATAGTCAAAAAATACTTTAATTTTGACGTTTTATAATGTATTTTGTAACAATTCTTTAGAACAGACATTACTCAAACTGAATGCAGAAAACCCGCTTAATACAATTTCTCAGTTCTCTTAATCCGTCAGAATTCAAAAACTTCAGGGATTTTATATTATCCCCGGTTTTTAATAAGAATAAATTCATCAAAAGCTTATATGATCTGCTTGAAATGTATTACCCGGAGTTTGATGACACGGATCTGACAGAAGAAAATTTATTTAAAAAGTTGTTTGGAGACTCCAAATATGATTATTACAAAATGAAAAATCTCGTTTCCGATCTTCTTTCACTCGGAAAGGATTTCCTGGTATTTCAGAGATTTAAAACTAGTGACGAAATAAAGGAATCCTTATTATTGTCTGAACTGGAGAGAAGAAATCTAGATAAAATCTATGAACAGTCTTTTAAATCTGCAACTGCCCGTTTAGAAAAATCAAGAATAACCGATGAGAATTATTTGTTTCATAAATTTACTCTTACCAAAGAATTAACAAATTTTTATTCTCCCAGAAAACCAAATGAGAACCATCATTTTCAGCAGGACAAGCTGAATCTGTTTGTAAGTTATTCTGTAATTATGCTTTTAAAGACTTACAATATCATGCTTCATGAGATAAATCAGAATAATTATAGATATGACATGCGGATGTTTGAACAGGTACTGAGTTACATTGAAAATAATCCTGAAGAAACAAATCCTACCATTAAAGTTTATTATCAGATCATTAAACTTTGTCTCGATAAATCTGAAGAAAATTATTTAAAACTTAAACAGTTAAGAGAAGAATATAATCATGAACTGAATTCTGCCGACAGATATATGCTCTTTCTGCATCTCGACAGTTACTGCGCTACTGAATATAATTATAATGGAAGGACTGATCTTCTTTTTGATCAGCATCTATTGAGTAAAGAATGTAATATGAATCATTTTCCCGAACTTGGAAAAATACTTTACCCTGATTTTTTAAATGACATAAAAAAAGCAGTTCGGGTAAATGAATTTAGTTTTGCGGAAAAGTATCTTAATGATTTTAAAAAAAATCTGACAGAAGAAAAAGAAAACACTTTAAATTTTTGTTACGGTTTTATTGCGTACGGAAAAAAAGAGTTTGACCTGGCGCTTGAACTTTTTTCAAAAACAAATTTCTCCAATTATATAATGAAGGTACAGGTAAAGTTGCTCGTCATTCAGCTTGTATATGAAAAACAATTTTATGATCAGGTGTTTTTAATGATAGATTCATACAGACATTATATCTCGCGCGAAAAAATGATAACGGAAGTTTTAAAAAACACCCTTCTGAATTTTCTGCGTGTCATCGGCGAACTTACTAAACTCAGGACTTCATCAGATTTAAAGGATAAGGAAAAAGTATCAAAGATCATATATGATATAAATAATCTTAACAGCAATCACTTTGGAATGAAATTATGGCTGATCGAAAAAGCTGATGAGATTAAATAGTTAATAGTTAATAGTTAATAGTTAATAGTTAATAGTTAATAGTTAATA
>DAORRV010000148.1:0-3923 GCA_035443185.1 Ignavibacteria bacterium
CCGGAGTCAGTGCAATTCTGTTTTCATTAGGCTTAATTTCCTTTGGTACTCCTATTTTCATTTGATTAATTTAATGTTTTTTTGAATGGGTAAAAATATGCTATTTGATTCTGTTATTCAATTCAGATTAAGACATAGATAAACTTAAATATTTCAAAGCAGATCTTTTTTGACGCTCAGCTCAATCAGCATTTGATAGTTATCGTCTTTTCCGGATTTGTTGGATTTTTCATATCCGCACAACAGACACTGATGTTTAATGATATAATTTTCAGAAGTGATCTTCAGATCGACTGGTTTCATAAGTCCGCCGCAGCCGGCAGCTCTGTCACCCGGATTTATATCGACATGCATGCTGTAGAGACATTCGGGACAGTGATTTGTATAGCCGTCACCGGTGACTTTGCAGCCGCAGTTTCCGCATGTGAAGTCTTCGGTTGTTTTTTGGAATTTCCTGCTCATGAAATACAAAATAACAATTTTACATATTTTAGTCAGTTGATATTGTTTTACTTTTATGATTCAAATCATATTACATTTATTATACATAAATTAATTTTACATAAAAGGTTACATTATTTTTCGGGATTTAGTGAGTTGTTTAATGGATATAGTAATGGTTTGAAATCAACATGAATTGAGTGGCTTAGTATTTCAATGAACAAATCATTTAAATCTTAAAACTTTAACTTTGAAAGCTGGGCTAGCAAAATGAAAAAATTATATTCTTTAATAATAATGATACTGCTTCTGAATACAGCAGCATTTTCACAAAGTGAATGGTATCTGCAATATATTAATCACAACCAAAACCCTAGATCAGTACACTTTATAAATGCCATCACCGGTTGGGCAGTCGGTTCGGATGGTACTATTTTAAAGACAACAAATTCCGGAAAGAACTGGATTGTTCTGAATGATTTAAATATTAGTTTGAGTTCGATTCAATTCCTGGACATATATACAGGATGGGTTTCCGGATATGATACTACCGGTTGTATATTTAAAACAACAAACGGAGGCATTAACTGGATAAGACAATCAAGCAATGTTACAGATTATATATTTAAGATTCAATTTGAAGATATTAATAACGGTTGGGCGCTAAGCGAAAGAAATGTTATCAGGACAACGAATGGCGGAGTCAACTGGGTTTCAAAATATAACGGCTTACAATATGTAGATATTGTTGCCGGATTTTTTATAGATGCAAATACGGGATGGGTAGGTGGATCTGACAATTGGGGTGCTGCAATTCGCAAAACTACTAACGGAGGAGCCACATGGAATTATACAGCAAACGCAGATACGATCAACGTTACAATTTTTGATATGAATTTTATTGACGTAAATACAGGATGGGCAGTTGGTATTCATGGAGATGTTATAAAATCTACAAACGGAGGTAACACATGGAGAAAAATTTATGAAGATTATAACATAACTCCGTTTTCTATTCAATTTATAAACAGCAAAACAGGTTGGATTGTCGGGGAGGGTAATAATGTAAGTGCAATTATGAAAACGGTAAACGGAGGAGAAAACTGGTCAAAATTAATTTTGGATTATCCACCCTTTGTAATCCACATGTCGCGATTAAATTCAGTTTTTTTTATTGATAGTGTAAACGGATGGGCAAGTGGTGATGGAGGAATAATAAGTACTGTGAACACAAATGATTCTGATGATGTAGGAGTTACAGTGGTTAATAAACCTGTTTTATATTCCAAACATTATGTAAAATGTTCAGATAATGAATCCATTATTCCTGAAGTCACAATAAAGAACTTTGGATCTAAAGATCAGGACAATTTCTTTGATGTGCATTTAGTAATTGAAAATGGTAACAGTATTGTTTATCAAAATACAAAACAGGATACTATAAGCTCAGGACAAATGCATACAATTGAATTTGAACCTTATACATTAAATTTCGATCTTCAAACTTTTAACTATGAGGATTATGTCGTCAGGGCATGGACAAGCTTGATCTCTGATTCTAATTACAATAATGATTCTGCAGTATCATCTTTTTCAGTTGTTAATTCAAATTATGGTTATTCTGATTTAAGCGGTTACTATTTCCTGAATTCATCAGCCGATGCAGGCTGCATACCTGATCAGCCGGTTTTCAGTTGGGAAGATACGACCGGAAGCGTAAATCTTATTGCGGGAGGAATTGCACAGTTTCCATTTTCGGCAGGCAATATATTCAACGGCTGTTTCAGATTGCCGGATGTAATAACTGACGGCAATAAATTCAGATTCTTCGGAGTATGTTATGATACAATTGTAATTTCCACAAACGGAATAATTGGCTTGGGAAGTTCACTGACCGGTATGACATCATCAAGTCCTGTTAATATTCCTTCAGTATCAGCCCCGCGGCCGGCGGTATTTCCATTCTGGTATAAATGCAATTATTTCGATCCTGAAATACTCGGAAGAAATTTAAAATACAAAATTTCAGGAAATAAATTTATTGTTACATATGACAGACTGCCAATTTATAATGCAGTATTCGACTCAAATGATTATGTATCATGTCAGGTGATTTTGGAAACCGGAACAGGATGCGGAACTGAAAACGGAAAAATCACAGTACAGTTTGATGACTCTAAAAGCGGCTCGACTTTTTTGAATCATTACTATAACAATAGTTTAAATGCAAACACTGTCGGCATTCAAAATTCTACAGGAACAATTGGAATCCAATACAGACGATCTGAAAATAATACAATTGTAACTACTCCGGGTCCTCTATTCGGCTCTCCGCTGGCAATAACATTCGGTCAAATAAATGAAGTGCTGCCGGTAGAACTTGAGTCATTCACTTCAGTTGTTTACGAAAACAATGTCACACTTCATTGGAGTGTATTATCAGAAATCAATAATTCAGGTTTTGAAATTGAAAGGCGTCAGTTAAACATAAATCAGCAATCAGGCTGGATGAAAATTGGCTTTGAACCGGGTGCAGGTAATTCAGCACACCCTAATGCTTATTTATTTGAAGACATAAACTTATCTGCGGGAATATATGATTACCGAATAAAGCAGATCGATTTCAATGGAAACTTCGAATATTTTGAACTGATGAATAGTGTAGAAATTGGTATTCCCAAAAAATTCAGTCTGTCGCAGAATTATCCAAATCCCTTCAATCCTGTGACAAAAATTAAATTCAGTCTGCCTCAGGACAGTAAAGTAAATCTGATAATTTTTGATGTACTGGGAAAAGAGGTTAATAGATTGGTCAACAATGAATTTAAACCAGCAGGTTTTTACATAATTGATTTCAATGGCTCTGGACTGTCAAGCGGTGTATATTATTATAAAATAGAAGCGGGTGATTTCAAACAGGTGAAACGTATGGTGATGGTAAAATAAAAAAATAGTATTTAAATATTTAAATATTTAACAGAAGTTATGCCCGTTTCTTTTCAAAACTTCTGCACCACCCGGAGTCAGTGCAATTCTGTTTTCATTAGGCTTAATTTCCTTTGGTACTCCTATCAGATTAAGACATAGATAAACTTAAATATTTCAAAGCAGATCTTTTTTGACGCTCAGCTCAATCAGCATTTGATAGTTATCGTCTTTTCCGGATTTGTTGGATTTTTCATATACATGCATTCTGTAGAGACATTCGGGGCAATGATTTGTATAACCGTCACCGGTGACTTTGCAGCCGCAGTTTCCGCATGTGAAGTCTTCGGTTCTTTTTTGGAATTTCCGATCCATAAAAATTAAGATAACATAACTTATGTTTGATAAATGAAATTTTCAATTTAAATTTGAATTTAAAAAATGATCTGCTGTGAACATATGACCCCTTCGGAGTCTGTCTAATAACAGTTAAATAATTTCACCACAAAGACACTAAGTCACTAAGTCACAAAGTTCAATATTTTTTAATTTTTTTC
>DAORRV010000149.1:0-3728 GCA_035443185.1 Ignavibacteria bacterium
CAAATCCGAAATTGCAAATTCCAGATTCGTAACAGGGTTGAATGGATTAGGATAATTTTGTGAAAGTGAAAATCCATCAGGTATTTCTGATGAGATTTGATTTATTCCGACTGTTTGCGAATATTTTATTGTTAAAAAATCAGTGTTGGGTGTGATTGTGCGGTAACCGGCTATATATACATTGCCTGGTGCATCTAGTGCAAGAGCAAATGCTTCCTCTGAATTTGCTGCATCATATCGTGCCACCCATTTTTCTACACCGTCGTTATTATATTTAACGGTGAGTACATCGCGGTTTGTACCTCCCTGGGTCTGACTGCTTCCTGTAATATAGACATTTCCAGCTGCGTCCAGTTCCAGATCATTCGCATAGTCTCCAAGAGCTTCAGGTAAATAATTATAGATTGAGATCCACTGACGAACTCCTGATGAATTGAATTTTATTGTTGCGCAATTTGCTGAAGTGCCTGCAAATGAACTGCCCGTTACATATACATTTCCTAAAATATCAACTTCAACGTCTTCAGGCTTATTGGCAGAGTCGTTGCCGGCAACCCATTGCTGAACTCCGGCAGTATTATATTTTACAGTTAGAAAACCTGATGTGTTACCGGGTGTCACAGTACCGGTGATGTAGCAATTTCCGTTTTGATCTAATGCAAATGCTGTCGGTCTTTCATTGAAGTCAACTGACCCATATCGCCTTACCCATAATGAATCACCAACCGAATTGTATTTTATTGTCAAAAAATCAGAACCGCTTGTTGTAAACTCACCTTGACCTGTTACATATACATTTCCTGCTGCATCTGCTTCAATGCCATGTGCTGTACCTGCATTATATTGTTTTGCCCATTGTAATGAGCCTGCCGAATTATATTTCAGAGTTATATAATTTGAACTTGTGGTAATCGAGGATTCACCTGTAATATAAATATTTCCGGCAACATCAATGATTATATCATTCGGAATATCTGAAAGACTTCCGGCATTGCTCCAGCTTCGAACCCACTGTTCAATCCCGGATGAATTGTATTTAACCAGTACTATATCATAATTTGTAATTGCACTATATGACATGCCTGTAACATAAATATTTCCGGAAGCATCTGCAACCAGACCAAATGGCTCATCATAATCATTTGAAGGACCATTGTATATTACAGACCATTGCTGAACCCCGGCGGAATTATATTTAACAGTATTAAAATTAGCTGTAGGTGAGCTTGTCACTGATCTGCCCGTTACAATAATATTTCCGGATACATCTATAATAATATCAGAAGCTGCGTCATTGGTATTTCCGGATCCGTTAAATATAGCAGCCCATTCCTCTGTAACCTGTGAATCCGCTTGATTTATTAAGAACAAAGTTAAGTATACTGAGCAGATGATCTTAATTAATTTCATGATAAATCCTTTCTTATTTAATTATTATTTTGAAATTATTTTTTTAGGTTCAGTTAAATTTTTTAATGATAATTGAACATTGAATATTAAACACTGCACATTGAACATTGAACATTGAACATTGTCACGGTGCTTTCTTAATTATTTTCTCACTTGATTCTTTTTGTCCTTCACTATTAATTGAAAGTACACGGAAATAATAATTTTTATTTGATCTGAGATTTTTTACAGTATATCGGGAATCGAAAATTATATCAAGAATTTTCCATTTAATTACTTTTGAATATTTAGAACAGCAATTTCAATCATATATATGAGACAGCATTCCAACAGAATCCCACTGAAGATTAACTTCACCTTTTGTATCTCCTTTTGCTGCTGTAAAATTTTCCGGTATTATTTCTACTTTCTTCACATACAAAAATATATCAGCTGATTTGCTAAATCAAAGAGAGTTATTCTAAATTGTATCAGAATAAAATTCATAATATTTCTAATTTGATTGTTTTTAATAGAATTTTGGACAATTTTATACACTGATTGCAACCATAAATTCATAAACTCTAAATTATGTTTAATTCAATTTTAATCGAAACGGTAAAATCTTTCAGTAAAGAAGAGATGAAAGAATTCGATTTGTTTATCAGGTCTCCATTTTTTAATTCTAATCAGAGTGTAATTAAATTGTATGAACAGATTAGAAAACTTTTCCCGGAATACGATGATAAAAACGTCGATAAAAAGTTATTGTATTTTAATGCTTTTGGAAAGATTGATTACAATGATGGTTTTATGCGGATGAATATTTCTCGGCTTCTGGATTTAGCAAAGAAATTTTTGATCCAGAAAAATCTGCAAAGAAGTGATTTTAAGTATGAGGAAATCCTACTTGATGAGCTTAATTTCCGGGAATTGAACAGTATTATGTTGAAGTCAATTAACGTACTTAATTTAAAATTAGAAAAGCAAAAAGCTAAGGATGCAGATACATATTTTGAAAAATTCAAACTGGAATATTTTAAAAATGATGTCAAAGCCAGAGATACAAAATTCATTAATTATAAAGATACTTTGGATAAAGATCTGATGCTTGAACAGAAAAATCTGAATATTTTCTATTTCATCAGCTCATTGAAATTCTTTCAGTATTTCCTGAATCAAAAAAATTTTGTTGTCAATACCGAGGGATATCCTGACTTCATGAATAGTATTATGGATTTTTTAAAATCCAATAAAGAGTATTTGGATATACCTGCATTAAAGGTTTACTATTATATGGTTTTGCTGATTTCCACCCGGGGAGATAATTATTTTTATGAACTTAAAAAATTTCTTTTTGAAGATGCAGAAAGTCTCTGCGAAGTGGAAAAATATAATATGATTACTGTCTTACGGAATTATGCCCAGCAAAGAATCCAAGAAGACAAAAAGGAATTTATTGATTTGTCATTTGATATTCTGAAATACTCTATCGATAATAATTTAATTACTTCTTCTTCCGGTGTAAAATATATGAGTGAAACTAGATTTATGAATATAGTATGGACAGGCCTGACATTAAAAAAATTTGATTACATTGAGGAATTCATAAAAAAATTTATCAACCGAATAGAACCGGATAAAAGAGAATATGTATTAGCATACAACATTGCCAGACTGGAATTTGAAAAAGGCAACTTTTCTGAAGCACTAGAAATACTCGGTGACAGCGGCACAGTTAAAAACGTGTATTATAAAGCTGCTATAAAGCAGTTGACACTGATGATCTATTATGAAATGAATTGGTTTGTACCGGCAGGCGATCTGCTCAATGCATACAGAAATTTTATTAAAACCGATAAAATTCTTCCCGCGATTTATAAAACTTCATGCAATACTTTCATAAATTATTACAGCAAACTTTTAAAAATAAATGATAACATTGTAAAAGATAAGGTTGATATTTCCAGTTTGATTTCAGAACTGGAATTAACTTCTCATGTCTGGCTTCTTAATAAAGCACGTGAACTTCTTGAAAGTTGAAAATACATTTAAAATTTCCAAGTTATATAATCAATATATATGCTTGTCTGATCTAAAACATTTTCTGAAATAAAAATGAAGTATTTTAAAGAAATTATAAAGTCACCATACTCAGCAAGAAAACTCCGATAATAAAACCAAACAGTTACATTCTGATCTTGGATCTTTTATTAGTAATTCTTTAAAAAATAATTGAAATAATAATTTATATCTTAGAATTAAATAGTATTATGAAACATGACAATTACAAGTTTAATTCAATTTATATAGAGTTGAAATCCTATGCTAAGATAGTT
>DAORRV010000150.1:0-3652 GCA_035443185.1 Ignavibacteria bacterium
TTGAAATTATTTTTTTGGTTTGGGGAAAGTTCGGGATTTTGTGTCGTGTAATTTAAAATAAAACAATATTATCCGAATATGCTGAATTATGAATATTCAATTTTTCAGTTTCATTAAACCCTACGGATTTTTATTAAATCTTTAAATTCATTTCTGATTGTAATTTAGTAAAATTTACAACCAAAATAAAATATAGGGTTTGTATTTTATCAAAAAAAAAATCTCCGGTATTATTGATTTTCAGACTATTTATTAATTATGAAATGTATAGGATCCTGTCTGTGCAATTATTTATGACAGCAATAATAGTAATTCAATTTTACTATCGTTTTTAGTAAATTTAACCCATGAAAAATCCTCCATCAGGCTACGTAACTTTTTTGTTCACTGATATTGAAGGCAGCACAAGGCTATCTCAGGAATATCCGGAGTCAATCCAGGCTGCAATTGAGAAACATCATCTGATTATGCATGATACTATTGAATCAAATAATGGATTTGTGTTTGACAATATTGGTGATGCTTTTTGCTGTGCATTTGAAAGTGCAGAAGAAGCAGTGAAAGCAGCTGTGATTGTTCAGAAAAATCTTGCAAGTGAAAAGTGGAATGATGTAGTAATTAAAATAAGAATCGGAATTCACTGCGGAACAGCGGAATGGAACGGCGAAAATTATATGGGTTATATTACACTTGCCCGTACAGCGAGAATAATGTCGGCTGCATATGGAGATCAGATAATTATTTCAAATGATGCTTTTGAATTGTTTAAAAATAATATTTCTTCAGAAATTTTATTCAGAGATTTAGGTGAAAGACGATTAAAAGATCTAATCCAGCCGGTTCGATTGTATCAGATTGTTGCTGAAGGTATTCGTGAAGAATTTCCACCATTAAAAACACTTGATGCACGTCCTAATAATTTACCGCTTCAATTGTCGAGTTTTATAGGACGAAGAGAAGAGTTGAAACAGATTAAAAGTATATTGAAAGGAAAAAGACTTTTAACTCTTACCGGACCGGGTGGAACAGGCAAGACACGTCTGGCACTTCAGATTGCAGCCGATATTATTGATGATTTTGAAAACGGAGTTTGGTTTATTGAGCTGGCTTCATTAATCGAACCGGAGCTTCTTCCGAATGCAATAATGCATACACTTGGAATTAAAGATCAGCCAAAACAAAAAGTTGAAGATACATTGGTTGATTATCTTAAGGATAAAGAATTATTAATCATACTTGATAACTGTGAACATATTATCAAAGCCTGTGCAATTTTATCAGAAAAGATTTTGCAAAACTCTCTAAGAATTAAAATAATATCAACAAGCCGGGAAGCGCTCCAATGTTTCGGAGAGCAGACACATAAAACTTTGTCACTTGAGACTCCTGATCCGAAAGATAAAGAATCTCCGGAGCAGCTTACTCAATATGAAGCTGTGAGATTATTTGTAGAAAGAGCATTAAGTGTAAACAAGAATTTTAGAGTAAATAATGACAATGCGCCAGCTCTTGCGGGGATATGTCACAAGCTGGATGGTATCCCTCTTGCAATTGAGCTAGCAGCAGTGAGAATAAAAATATTATCCGTAGAAAAAATATTTGATAGATTGGATGACAGATTCAAATTACTTACCGGTGGACAGCGGACTGCATTACCGAGACAGCAGACTCTGAAAGCATTAATAGACTGGAGTTATGATTTGCTTTCCGAAGAAGAAAGAATACTTTGGAGCAGATTATCTGTATTTTCCGGAGGTTGGAATTTAGACGCAACTGAGGAAATTTGTTCGGACATATCGGTAATCAAAAAAGAAGATATATTAGATCTGTTGAGTAATTTAGCAGATAAGTCTATAATAACTTTTAATCAGGAAAACCATCGATATGGAATGCTTGAATCCATTAAGCAATACGGACATGAAAAATTAATACTGTCAAATGAATATAAAATTATTCAGGATAAGTTTCTAAAATTTTATTTGGAACTTGCTGAAACAGCGAATAAAAATTTCAGAGGAAGTGAAACTGCATTTTGGATAAATGTTATAAATTGTGAATATAAGAATATAGAAAAGGGATTGATCAGGTCAATGGAAAGTACTGAAAATGAAACTGGAGCAAGATTTGTTGGTGCAATTGCACAATATTGGTTTATACGCGGGGATTTATCCGAAGGAATACTATGGCTTGAAACTGTAATAAAGAAACAGCCTGAAATTATGGATTCTTATTTCTGTAGAGTAAATTACTTTATAGGAAAATTTGCAAGATTAAATGGAGATTTTGAAAAAGCAAAAATTTTTTTGAAAGGGAGTTTGCAGTATTGGCGGGAGATTGGAAATATACAGGGAATTACAGATACTCTTAACTCATTGGGGGTTAATGAATTTGACCAGGGGAGATTTGAGCAAGCAGCAGAATATTATGAGGAGAATCTTAAAATTTACAAAGAGAGTGAAAATAAAAAGGGTATAGCTGTAACTTTAAACAATATGGGTAATGTAATTTCAAATCTTGGAGATTTCACTAAAGCAATTAAACTGTATGAGGAGTGTCTGGCAATTCGACGTGAGTTAAAAGATGAACTTGGTATTGGCATTACTCTCAACAATCTGGGCATTCTGGATTTTGAACAAGGAGAATATGAAAAGGCATATGATTTACTTAACCAAAGTTTGAAGATCAGACTTAGAATTGGAGATAGAAGCGGTGTTAGCATTTCATTACTGAACCTGGGACATACTGCTTATAATCAGGGAGAATATTTGGAAGCATCTAATTTCTATAAAGAGAGTCTGAAAATATGTGTAGATATAGGAGATAAATCTCTTATTGCAGATTCTTTGTTCAATTTAGGAAAAGTAGCACTCGAACAAGATGGCACAGAGCAGGCATTAAAATTTATTGAGGAAAGTATAGTAATCAGCCGTGAGATAAAATCTCATTCACAAACAGCAATTTGCCTGTATTTTTTAGGCAGAATAGCATTCCTGAAAAAGGAATACAAAAATGCCCGGGAGTATTATTATGAAAGTATTAATATTTACTGTGAAACCGGAAATAAAAAAGACATTGCTCTCAATATATTAAGACTGGCAGAATTTCATGGTTTTAAAGGACATAACATTCAATCGACAAAACTGCTTGGGTTTATAAAAAATAAATATTTTGAATCAAATAAGATTAAATTTCCATTGGCAGATCAGATCATTTTTGATAAACTAATATTGGAATTGAAAGAGAAATTGAATGAAAAGGATTTTTTGAAATATTATGAAGAAGGGAAATTAATTACACATGATCAGGCGATTGAAATTGCAATCAGCAATTAGCAAAATCATTAATTCATTGATCACTGTTTCAATATTTATTCAGATACAAGTATATAAAAATTAGATTTGATACTGTACCCGGTTTTTAAAATTACTTTTTACAGGAAATCAAAAAAATTGTGGTCAACAATACAGTTAATAATGATATTAATTTAGTTATTTTGGAATAAATTTTTTAAAATTAGTAAATGAGCAGCATATTAAAATCTAAAGCAAAGTCAACTATTCCTGCCAAAAAACTGAGTCAAGAAAATTCATTTAATAATAATGAATGGAAACTCAAAACAGAAGAACTTGAAAAAAATGTTGCCGAAAAGACT
>DAORRV010000151.1:0-3555 GCA_035443185.1 Ignavibacteria bacterium
AATTTTGGATCAGATTTTTATTTTTTATTCAAAAGTTTTGTCGTGTACAGAGATATGAAAGTTAACAGTTAATTGGGAATTGTTTTTATTGACTATTAAAATTATTTTAAACGACTCTATTATAATCACAATTATATTCATATTATCCGTGCAATAAATATAAGATATATTTTAAACAATTTTAATTAATCTAAAATCTTTAAATGAATAACCTTTGTAAATTATTTACATTATTTCTAATTGTTATATCAGGTTTAGTACTGAGCTCTTGCAAAGAAGAAAGTAAAAACGAAATTCTAATAGGTGAATTTGCATCACTAACCGGCAGTGAAGCTACATTTGGTCAGTCTTCGCACAATGCTCTGATGCTTGCTGTCGAAGAGATAAACAGTTCTGGCGGTGTACTTGGTAAACAGATCAAGCTTATAACAGATGACACACAGAGTAAGACACAGGAAGTTCCTACAGTAGTTCAAAAGCTGATCAACAGAGATAAAGTAGTAGCATTAATAGGTGAGGTCGCATCATCAAGAAGTAAAGCCGGTGCACCGATCGCTCAGCAGTTCAAGATCCCTATGATCTCTCCCGCTTCCACAAATCCCGAAGTCACAATGATAGGAGATTATATTTTCAGAGTATGTTTCATAGATCCTTTTCAGGCGACTGTGATGAGCAAGTTTGCTGTCAATTCTATGAAGGTAAAAAAAGTAGCATTACTGGTGGATCAGAAAAATGCTTATTCAACTGGACTTGCAGATAATTTTAAAAATGTATTTCCGGGAATGGGCGGAGAGATTATCGAAGAGCAAAAATATTCAGCAGGAGATAAAGATTTTAAAGCTCAGCTAACTTCCATTAAAGCAAAAAATCCTGAAGCAATATTTATTCCGGGATATTATACTGATGTTAATCTGATCTCAATACAGGCACGAGAGATCGGTCTGACTTGTCCGTTGTTTGGAAGTGATGGATGGGAATCTGAAAAACTCACAGAAGGTAAAGCAAAAGATGCTCTCGAAGGTAGTTTCTTTTCTACACACGTTTCAGCAGATGATCCTGCACCTGCAATTCAGAATTTTATAAAAAAGTATAAAGAAAAATACGGATCACAGCCTGATGCAATGGCTTTTCTTTCTTATGATGCAGGGATGATACTCTTTGACGCTATCAAAAAAGCCGGTGATACAAGCGGAGATAAGATCAGAGATCAGCTCGCAAAAGTTACAGACTATCAGGGTATCACAGGTCTTATCACAATCAATAGCGATAGAAATGCTGTCAAGCCCGCTGTCGTAATGGAGATCAAAGACGGTAAATTTGTCTATAAAGAAACTATTGCTCCATAATCAATTTTAAATATTAAATATTAAATTTTAAATAATTTTTCTATTAACTATTAACTATTAACTATTAACTATTAACTATTAATTATTAACTATTAACTATTAACTATTAACTATTAAAAAAATCTTTTTTTGGCAGAATTTATTCAGCAGTTAATTAACGGACTTTCACTTGGCAGCATCTATGCGCTTATTGCTCTCGGCTATACTATGGTTTATGGAATATTAAAATTCATAAACTTTGCCCACGGAGAGATTTTTATGCTCGGTGCATTTTCCGGATTATATCTTGCACGCGCATTCGGAGTGGACAGTCCTGATATTCCAATGGCTTTGGTGATACTGATCTTAACAATGGTCATCACTTCCATTATCGGAGTACTTACCGAGAAACTGGCATACAAACCTTTGAGAAATTCATCCAAGCTTACTGTGCTGATAACTGCGATCGGTGTTTCACTTTTTCTGCAGTATACAGGTCAGCTGCTTTTTGGAGCAGATCCGAAATCATTTCCTACAATAATTGAAAATGTAAGCTTCAATATTCTTGGTGCAACAGTTGGATCCAATCAGATAGTTGTACTTATCTCTGCTGCATTTATGATGCTTGGATTAAGGTTCATAGTGATGAAAACAAAAATGGGAATTGCGATAAGGGCTGTTTCAAATAATATGACCGCTGCTTCGCTCATGGGAATAAATATCAACAACGTAATTTCATTTACATTTATAATCGGTTCATCTCTGGCAGGCGCTGCAGGAATTTTATACAGTATAAATTATCCGAGCATCGATCCTCTGATGGGTCTGCTGCCCGGACTAAAAGCATTCATCGCTGCTGTGCTCGGCGGCATAGGTAATTTTGCCGGAGCATCTGTCGGCGGTCTGATCATCGGACTTGTAGAAACTTTTACTGTAGGATATTTATCACCTACTTACAGAGATGCGATTGCATTTGCAATTTTGATAATCATACTCTTAGTAAAACCAACCGGACTTTTTGGAAAAAAAGAAATAGAAAAAGTATAAAGATTTTATTTTATAAAAATTTTAAAGACGTATTTTATTGCGTCTTTTTTTTGTTCAATTCCAGCCTTCCATTCACATTTTTTGGTTTACCTCAAAGGCTCGAAGACTCAAAGAATTTATTTTAATTTTAAAACTTGGAGGCATGTAGCCGAAACCTTTAGGTTGCGGTCTTATTTATTTTCCAAATATATTATTCTAATCTCTAAATTTTCCTGTTTTCAGCATTGGGACACACGAACTCAAATCTGTACTTTAAAATATTTTTTAAAAAATAAGTTTGAATATTTCTCTGACCACGAAGGGGTCATATGTTTATAGAATATATCCAATTTTTTATCTGACCCCAAAGTGGTTATTTGTTTGTGAAATAGGTTAAATTATTTTTCTAATCCTAAAGGAGTCATACGTTATATTTAAACAAAATCATCTTAAATTCAAAAACTAATTTTTTCAATCAAACAAATTATCTTCTCTAAATTTCAATTTCTTTAAGAAAATTCTTACAGCGTTTATAAACACTTGACGCCTTCGGGATCTATCATTTAAATTATAAATTTATCAATAGACTTAGAGACAAGTAGTCACAACGTTTTGGTTGCGATCTTAATTATTTCCTAAATATATTATTTCAATCTACATATTATTTTTTAACTTTTCGGACATTGTCCCTGCTTTAAATTCCTGAATAAGAATTAAATTAATACTAATCACTTTCCCATAGACATGAATCACGATGCGACTTTTATTATAGCTGAAACGTCTTTTTAATATAAACTAAAATTCAAATCATACTCAAATGAAAAGACATTCGATATTAATCACAGCTATTATTTCAATTACAATTATGCTAATAACATCAGCAGCATTGCCAGACGTAAAAGACGATCTCGGAAAGATTATGGACGAAGGTGAAAGACTTGATATTTTTTCAGGAATAATAATGGCTAACTTTGATGGCAGTACTGTCTTCGAGGAATCTGTAGGACTTTCAGATAAAAATATTAAAACACCTAATGTAACAGATACAAAATACAATATTGCTTCACTGGGAAAACTTTTTACTTCAGTGATGATACTTCAGTTTGCAAATGAAAAAATAATCGACCTTGACGGAAAAGTGTCAGATCTGATAAAAGGAGTGAATGATAAAATTACAATAAGAATGCTGTTGCAGCACAAATCC
>DAORRV010000152.1:0-3536 GCA_035443185.1 Ignavibacteria bacterium
CAATAAGCTTCACATCAGATGTCTGACCTCTGACATCTGACGGAATTGAATAACGGATCAAGGTCGATGGATTGAAAGGGTTGGGATAGTTTTGAGAAAGAGAAAAAATTTCCGGCAGTGAGATATTAGTATTACTATAAATGCCGGTTAACCCGCCTGTAATTGTTTTTAGAATTCTTCCGTTAGCACAAAGAATGTATCCTGTAAGAGAATTCAGAAAAAACGGCTGAGTAAAATTTGAATTATAACTAAACTGCAAATCAAAATTATTTCCGCCGTCTGTTGTTTTAAAAATATTGTTTTGTTTGAAAACCCATCCTGTATCGGCTGTGGTAAAGAAGTGATGCCTGATATTTTTTGTAAAAGTTGTATCTATGAAAGACCAATCATTACCGCCATTAACTGTTTTCATTAAACCAAGCATAGATGCCAAATAGCCTATAGAATCATTCAAAAATCTTATTTTGTAGAATCTGTTATGAGAAGGATCTGCATTCCATAAAACTGCCGAATCATTATATATAATATTCCAGCTTGAACCTGAATTGGATGTATAGCCAAGTCTGTTAACGTCAGTGCCTGCATCATCGCCGAAAGAAGCTGAAATCCAGATTTTATCATTTGATTTGCAAACAGATAAAACTCTTGAATTTCTGAAATATTCAAAGAAAGGTAATGAATTAAAGTTTACTGCATTGACCTGTGAATATGATATATCTCCGGCGGTTTCAAAACCATACCACCCTTCAAATGAAAGAAAAAATTCATTTCCGTCATTATAAAAATCAGAAATAAAATTTCCAAATTGTTTTAGCGGAAACCAGCTCGCTCCCTGATCAGTGGTCATATAAACAATGAACCAATAACCTGCTTCAGAACCTTCAGGCACTGTTGTAAGTAATCCTCTTTGATCATCAATAAAATAAATATTCTGAAAATCGAGATTACTTGGATTGCTAAGAGGAAACCAGTTTGCCGCACCGTCAGTAGTTTTAAATAATGCTCCGTTGTTTCCGCACACAAAGCCGGTATTCGAATCAATGAAGTAAATACTTCTGAGTCTGTTGGAAGTAATTTCCGGATATTCAACCCAACCTTGAATTGAATAGGAAAGTCCTGACTGTAAAATAAAAACTGTGATTATAATAAATTTTTTCATAATTTTAAAATTTATTTTAATAAGATCATTCTCTTCGTTTCTGTAAACTCACCCGCCTCAAGTTTATAAAAATAAACCCCGCTCGGCAAACCATCTCCGTTGAAATCAACTGTATAGCTTCCGGCGTTTTGCTTTTCATTAACTAAAGAAGCAACTAATTTTCCAATCACATCATAAACTTTAAGTGAAACGTGTTTTGTAACCGGTAATTGGTAATTAATAGTAGTATTTGGATTGAATGGATTCGGATAATTTTGCCGGAGAAAAAATTCCTGAATTATTATATTATTCAGTTTAATGTCACTTACTATTTCTCTGCTCCCGGCTGTACTCAAAATCATACCACCATCTCCCACTACCCAGCAATTTGTATCGATTGCAGATATTGATCTGATCTGAAGTGCTGAAATATTTTGTCTAATCCAATCAACTCCGCCATTAGATGTTTTAAACAACAATCCGGAAACACTTCCCAAATAACCTGTATTTGAATTCACCATTTTAAATGAAAAAAACCCGTTTCCATTTATTGGATTTGATTTCAATTGCCAGGACAAACCATGATCAATACTTTTATAAACTTTATTAAAACTGCAGGCATATAGATTTCCAAGATCATCATTACAAGATACACTAAATGAATAATTATTTGTATAAGATTGCCAGTTAAGACCTCCATCACTTGTTATTGAAGTGATATTATTTCCAATCAATGTTCCATTTTGTTCATTAGAAAAATAAACTTGAAAAATTCTATACCAAGTTTCATCCAAGACTCTTTGAGAAATCCAATTTTCACCACCGTTTGTAGTCTTTTCAACATAAATTCCGTTAGATTTTACTGATATCCATCCGGTACTTGGATTCATAAAAAACATTTCACCAACCTCACCGGAGGGATTCAAATTCTGAACATTCCAACTATTACCACCGTCCGTTGTTTTATTAATATTATTTGCTTTGGGAAACCAGCCCGTTAAAGAATTTACAAAATATATATTTTCTAACATCTGTGAGCTGTCATAATATATAAAATTCCAATGTTCACCTTTGTTAGACGTTTTTAAGATTCCACCGCGGGTAGAAAACAAATTTCCGCCTCCAAAGCTAATATATCCTGTATTAGGGTCCGGAAATTTAACTGAAAAAAGGTAATCATTTGTTAAGGTATTATGCAGGTTTTCCCAATAAATCCCGGCATTACTGGTTTTATAAATTACACCAAATCCACCAACAATCCAAATATTATCAGAATCTACTGTAGTTATAAAATTTCCATAAAGCATCGTTCCATTCAGGATCCAATCAACCCCCGCATTGGTTGTCTTATAAATATTGCTATCGCTTACACAATAACCTGTCGATGAATTGGTAAATTTTATATTATTAACATTGATTCCCTGATAATCCCAGCTGATGCCTGAATTTGTAGTTCTCCATAAATATTTTCCCCCTGCCCATCCTGTATTTTCGTTTATAAAATAAACTGAATTCATTGGGACGTCTGCAGTATTTAATTGATTGGTCCAACTCACTCCTCCATCAGTAGTTTTAAATATATGTGCATTATTTCCAAATTGGGATTGGTACCAACCTGCAGCCCATCCTGTATTTGAATTAATAAAAAAACAAGAAGTAGCATTTAATGAAGAATTGATATTAACACGAAACCAATTTGAACCGCCGTTTGTAGTTTTATAAACTTCACCAAACTCAGAGAAGTTGTTGTTTGTCGTTGAATATCCTGTATTTTGATCTACAAAGAACAATGAACTAAATGCAAAATATGATGAGTATCCGACAGTATCCCACCAGATTCCTGAATCAGTAGATCTCATAATTTTTTTGTCTGCGGAAATAAAAATTGTATTACTATTTATAACTGCCATAGATGAAATATTAAAACCTGTAATTTGAAAATTATAAGACCAATTTTCTCCTCCATTTGTAGTTTTTGCAAATGTACCTTTATTTCCTACAGCAAACCCGGTTGAATTATTTGCAAATTGTATATGGTTTAAATCATTTCCCTGTGGTAATGGATTTTGCCAATACCAGTTAGTTTGGGATTGTGAGTTAGTTAAAGCAATAAATATTTTAAGTATTAGAAATAAATAAAATTTCATTACAATAAATTTTTATTTTAATAAAATCATCCGCTTCGTCTCCTCAAATTCACCCGCCTCAAGTTTATAAAAATAAACCCCGCTTGGTAAACCTTCGCCATTGAAGTCAACCGCATAGCTCCCCGGGTTTTGCTTTTCATTAACTAAAGTAATGATCTCTTTCCCCAAATTATTATAAACAACAAGCTTTACGTCTGATGTCTGACCTCTGACATCTGACGGAATTGAATAACGAATTATTGTAATTGGAT
>DAORRV010000153.1:0-3428 GCA_035443185.1 Ignavibacteria bacterium
GTTTCGGTTTGTTGCCGGTGATCAAAAAGTTTGCTTAAGATCTGCAGTAATATTCAATTGATCCTCAGGCAAACTTTTTGAAAACACCGGCAACGGCGGAATAAAAAAACTTGTTCCATTATTTCCATAATCAGAATTGTAACCATTATCTGTCACATTGCCATTCAATGCAAAATACATCATGCCCTTTGCTCCATAACATATTGCGAGATTTGCTGTTAATTCAGATTCTTCATTTGTAGGTTCCTTCAATTTAAAAGAAGGTAAAAACCATGAGTAAGATTGATGTAGAGAATAAAAGTCAAAATTACCATTTTTGGATAGGTAATCCGATATCTTTAATGCATCAGTAAAGTTAAATGCAACCTCACTTTTGTCATCAAAATTATATTGTAGCCAGTTATCATAATCAGCAGGAGATGTCTTATATGCAAGAATACCTTTACCCGGATTATAATCTAAATTTGGAAATGCCTGATATACAGGAAGTGTATTTGGATTTTTTGAAAATCTGTTTGTCGTAGGAGTGTCTTCAAATCCTTCAAGAAAATAAAAAGTTGCGGCAGCTATCTTGACACCTCCGCCAGTTGTAGGATCTATAAAATATTTTTTGAACTCATCAGCAGTGAATGGATGACTTACATAATTCGGTACATGAAAATTATACATATAGGGATTTAGATTAGCAATAAATGTAAGTTTTCCTTGTGATTCTTCTTCTATGATCTCTCTGACCTTTTTTATACAAGGTGTTGTATTGAATTCAAATTCCTCAAGGTAAAAATGATTTGGACGGGATGGGTCATAATCTAATAAAGCACTTGATACTTCAGATCTGATTCTTAAATCAGCATCTCCTCCTTCTTGAAATAGTTGTATCGCCTGTTCATTCTCAACCCGAATACGATCTATCCACATATCACATTCCCCATGCCAGTAAACTCTGAAATCCGTTTTTATAATTGCGTTGGTATCTCCCCAGTTTGTAAAATCTTTCAAATTCGATCCGGGGCATAGTTCTGTAGAATCGGTTTTTATTGGGGAAGCATTTTGATTTGGTACAAAGTAAAACTCATCTAAATAATTTCCTTGATAGGGACTTAAAGAACTTCTTTCAAAATTATTGGCTTTTAGAACAACACTTCTTACAATCGTACCATCCCAGTCAAGTATTTCAATTGTACAAACTAATGTGTTAGGTGATAAACCTGTTGGAATTCTAATCTTTGGTTTTATATACCAAGAACTATATGTATCAGATTGCCATGGAGTCCATCTACGGTTTGCCTGTTCGCGGTTCGCTTTTAATCCTTTTATAATATAACTGGCATGACTGCCCGGACTTGATTCTATCGCATCACAATATTTTACAGTAGCATTTGAATCCTGAATATCATTTATCCAGGTATTAATAACTGAAGTATCATATGAATAAAACCAATAATCATTTCCATACGGAATTACTTCACATTGATAGTCGCTTCTTTGTCCCCAGCCGGTATAATCAGTAATTCTTCTTCCAAATACAGTTCGTAAATCCTTTGTGTTGTTTTCATTTACCCTGTATTGAACACGCGGTGATAAGAAAGAAATATCTGAAGTTATCTCATCATGTTCAAACCATTGATTATATTTGTGCCATCCGTTCATTCCAAGTGAATCTTTTATTCTGGAATAATTTGCTGAAGTTGAGTCAATTCCACTGTGCATAGCCACAATGAGGAATTTTTCATCAGGATTATCTATCCCTGTTAAACTTATAAACATTAAAAATGAAATTGTCATTAAGACAAAGCTGAGTAAAATTTTCTTTTTCATATTTGTATTATATTAGTTTTAAAAATATTCGTTTTATCTATTTATTATTTAATTCTTCAAATTATTTAAGTAAAATCATTTTTCCAGAATCTGTAAAATATTCTTTGCTTGTCTTTACTTCCATCCGGTAAAAATAAATTCCGGATGAAAATCTTGTTCCGTCAAATTCAACTTCATTATATCCTTCAAATATGTTTGCATTTACTAAAGTCCGAATTTCATTTCCGCGTATATCAAACACTTTAATTGTAACTTCCGCTTTTTGTTTTAACTCGTATGAGATTTTTGTTTTTGGATTAAACGGATTTGGATAATTCCGGAACAATTTAAAATCGTGATTTGAAATGATAGGTGAAGATTTTATGTTTGTTATAAATGATGTATCTCCACCAACTGTTGTATGTATTCCTGTTATATAATTAGGATACTGTATATAAGACCAACCGATACTATTAGATACAAAATCTATTTTTTCATATATTCCAATGTTTATTGAAGTGTCTGGAATTTGATATTCCCAAATTAATCCTTTATTTGTACTTCTATACAAAATACCTCTAAATTGATTATTAGGATATCGAACCCAACCCCCACATCCCCAAAGAGTGTCATTATTAATGTTATCAAAGTTAGACATAATACTAACTTCTATTTTTCCGCCAATTGGTAATTTCTGACTACTCCAATTTAAACCTCCATTTGTAGTAAATTTCATAGTATCTCCATATGATTTCCATCCTGTCAAGCTGTCAATAAAACTAATATCTCTGTATCCATTCTGTCCCTGAATAATATCCCAGTTAATTCCGGAGTTTGTAGTTCTGACCATATAATTTTGAGAAGATGCAAATCCTACATTTCCATTATACATATATATTCTTTCAATACCATTTGAACGCAGACCCTGATATGTCCAGTTCATCCCTCCATTTGTTGTTCTGAATATCCCGCCATCGAAACCGCTAGCAACTGATATCCAAATAGAGTCTTCACTCAACACAGAAATACTTGAAATTGAAGAACTATTGGGAGTATTCAATCTAATCCAATTTTCACCACCGTTATTGGTTTTAATTAAATAAGATTGACCAAATTCTAAATCTCCACCACCAATAAATCCTATTGAATTATTTAAAAACTGGAAACAATTATATTTTCTAAATTCAAAAAATATTGTATTCCAGTCATCACCACCATTAGTAGATTTAATAAGAAAACTTGTATCAGTAGCTTGACTACTTAATATAGAATACCCGATCAAACTATCAGTAAATTCCAGCCCCACAAGAGGTCTGTTATTCAGATTCGGCATATACTGCTGTGTCCACCCACCCGGAGGATTATGCGCGAAATTAAATGCGATGATAAAAGAAAGTATGCTCGAATAGAACAGAAGTGTCGAGAGTTTATTGGGATCAAATATTTTTTTTATAGCTTTCATATTTTTATTTGAAACTTAAATATTAAGAATTCAAAACTCAACGGATAAAAGCTGAGTTTTATAAATTCTGAATTGTGCCGTAGTTGTTGTTCCAAAAAGGTTGCTCTGCAAAACTTAAATTTATCAGCCCGGCTCAGGCAAACTTTTATGCCGCTAATAAGAGTGCCGG
>DAORRV010000154.1:0-3340 GCA_035443185.1 Ignavibacteria bacterium
CGATTTTTTTGGTTCTTTTTTGATCGTTCAAAAAAGAACAGTAGAAAATACAAATTTCTAATTTTACTGATAAACGTTTTGGAGGATGTGATTTAAAATAATAATATTGGGTCAGATTTTCATTTTTTAATTCATTTTTTTGTCGTGTACATAGGCTTTTTAACAAATCTGTTTAAGCTCCGGGAATTTTTAATATCTTTGAAAGTGATAATTTGCCGGAAGTTAGTTTGAAACGGAGTTTCAGTTTCAGGCACATACTCAAGCCGGAGTCCGGATACAGGCTGGAATACAGATCTAAAAAGAATTTAAAAACGGATTACTTTACGGAAAACCGGTAAACAGATTCTCCTGATTTATTGTGTCTTAATTCACTGAAATTATAACGTTCATTTCCTGTAATCTGAATGATATTTTTTTTAAAATCTGAAACAGCATTTTTATTAAAATCGAAACATTTTAACCTGAGAAAGATGTCAGGTGAGTTTGCTAAATTTATTTTTATGTTTTCAAAATTTTCATAATAAGTAATTTCAGAATTCCAGAAATCGACATTAAAATTGTTTGAAGATTTACTCTTTAAAACAGAAGTATAGTGCTCTTTCATTTCCCCGGCCCAATTCATACTGAACATCATTCCGTAATTAGAGTCCGAAGTACCATAACTGTTAAATACAAATTGATTATCATTACCGTTGTCCATAATATTTATTAATGATTGTGTCTCACTGGAATATTCAGTTGAGTCATTAAAAACAATATATAAATTGAAAATTGAAACAGTGATACATATTAACAGGATATGATTATAAATTTTATTTGTAAATTTAAAATAATTGGTAAGTCCAATTTCTTTGAAATTAATGCAGATAATTATAACTGCAAAAGAAGTCAGCATTAGAGCCGGTACTAAATAATGCTGACTGTAATGTTTGGAAACAATAAAAATTTGAAAAATAAAAGTAACTAATAAAGACAGCAGAATATTTTGATCAATAGTAAAAATTTTACTGTAGTCAGTTCTTTTAAATTTATAATATATAAAGAGCAGAATTCCTATTATTAGAATTAATACAAAAAACATATCGTGAATGATAAGACTTTCAAAGTTTTTATAAATAGTATCAAAATTAAAAATGATTTTTTCCCCTCTGCCATACAGTCCATCATGCGTACTCAGATTCCCAATAAAGTTTAAAAAATGTTCATAGGATCCCATGACAGGGTAGGTAATAGTTATAAAGGATAATACAGAAGTTGTAAAAAAAATCATTTTACTTCTTGATCCTTTTAGAATAAAAAGAGGGATAATCATCAGAGGTAAGAAAGTGATCTTTGTGGCAAGACAGACACCTGATAAGATTCCAAACATTAAGGGATATTTCAAACTGAATTTATCACTATTGATGATATATTCTCTGTATGAAAACAGTACTGCAATAAACAACATCATCATTGGCATTATAAAAATTTCAGGATTTGTCTGAGTAAATTCATGTATAAGAGTTTGAGATAGAAATGGAGAGAGCTGAATAATTAATGTGAGTATCAGATTTTTTGTAACATGGTAAATTACAAGTCCGCATAAAAGCAGACACAAAGAGTTTAATAAAATTAAGACAGTATTAAATAAATTTAAATAAGATTCAGGATTTAAAAGTACAGATTCTGTAATCTCTGAAACTGATTTACCGGATAGTAACATCAGACCTGCACCTATCAACTGAACAGTAGATCCGGGATGGTCTGTATGTGAAACATGCACAGAATTAATAATGTTTAAAGAGCTGACGGCATATACATAATTCGGGTCATACCCTGCATTAAAGTAAAATGGACCTTCGGAATTTCTTAATGATTTAGCGGTAATAAATAATAATACCGGCAGGATAATTAATATTGAAAAAATTTTAAATTTATTCATTTGGGGTTGAATAAAGAATAATTTAAATTGTTATATACAAAGCAAAAAATCTATTATATCACAGAAAATCAATGAAGTGATCCCAGCTTCTCTTATCATGGGAGATCTTTCTAAAAGCCATCGCTCCGTATTGATTCTTTGGGGATTTGGTTTTATTTATTACATTCTTAAACTTTTCAGTTATCCTTTTATTGTTTGCATTTTTTTCTTTACCGTTGGATGTTGTCCTGGGTGTAGTACCTCTGATGAATTCATATGATCTGTTTGAAGAAATAAAGGAACATACTTTCTCGATAGCAGGCCAGTCCGAATCATCCATAATTACGATTCCGCCTTCATGAAGAATCTTATCAACCATAAAAAAATCTACAATCACATGATCAAATGTATGCCAGCCGTCTACAAAAGCAAGATCTACCATTACTTTTTCGGATTCAAGCTGTGCCAGGCCAAGATGTGACGGCTTTTCTATAAAGCGAACTATATTTTCAAATCCTGCTCTTTTTAAATTATTCAGTCCGATACCGCCATAGCTGTGATCAAAATTCTGATAAGGGTCAATGATGGTATGTTTTGTATTCTTATTCTTTCTGAGTGATTCACAGATAAATAAAGCTGAAGTTCCAAATGCTAATCCTATTTCAACGCTTGTATTTGCTCTGCATTCTTTAGCACATTCCTGAATGAGAAGTCCTTCTTCTTCACTGATCTGCCCAATTACTTTATGTGGACTTCCATCTAATTTTTGTGTGAAACCTGTTTTTAAAATTTCTTCAAGTACCTGATTCATTTAGTGTAATATAATAAATAAATTTCTTATGTGATAAATTAAAAATGTGCAATTTTGTAATGCATGTAAGTTAAGTCAGTCTTAATTGTTTTTCAATCCTTTTTTAAATGGTAAATTGAATTACAGGTCACTCTGTCCAAAACGATTATCAGTTAAATTTGATATTTGTATTTTCTGCTGTTCTTTTTTGAACGATCCCATTTTGGAAGAGTCTGTCTATTAACAGTTTATAATTTCACCACAAAGACACTAAGTCACAAAGATAAATATTTATTAACTTTTTTCTTTTGTGTCTTGGTGTCTTGGTGTCTTGGCGGTAAGAAGTTTTGAGACAATCCCGGAAGCACAAAAGGTTATCACAGGCGGATTATTCTAAATAAGTTACCGGAGAAAATTCAAATGAGGTATAGCTTTCATTTAAATTAATAAATGGTATTTTTCAATAATTTTAGAACTATTTATTTTAAATTTAAAATTTAAAATATTTTGGACAGCATTGATTTCAGGAATAATTTAATTTATATTTTAAATTATTTATTTGTTTTCGAGTACTTACCAGGATGTAAGTGTCAAAATAATTACAAATTTAAAGCCTGTGAGATCAGGGAAGAAATTTTTTCAGGAAGTCC
>DAORRV010000155.1:0-3228 GCA_035443185.1 Ignavibacteria bacterium
GAGAAACCGCAGCTGAATTATTCGGCTGCGGTTTTTTTGTTTAAATAAAATTAATTCTTTTTCTGACTGAATAAATCCCGGATCAAAAGTTTATTGAGAAGTTTCCTTTCAAACTAAAAGGAGTTCCGGGTGTATAGTGTAATTCCGATACCGGATCAGTTTCAAACTCAAGTCTTGACTCCGTATCAAACTGAGCTTCGTTCCAGCTTGTATTATTTGTAAGATTCTCAAAAGTCAGACCAATCTGATAATTTCCGCTGAACTGAAAATTCAAAACCGCATCCATTACAAAATATCCGTTTGCAGTGACTGAATAATTTTCATTAGCCGGTCTGTCATCCAGATATCTGTAACCAATCCTTCCGCTGATTCCGTTATCAAGTCTTGCAGATAATCCGCCGACACTTGTAAACACAGGAGCAAGCGGGATCCTGTCTGCATCTTCCGGTTCATCAGTAAACTTTCCTTTTGCATAATTTAGATCTAGGTCAGCCCACATCCATTCATTAAACTGATACCTTCCGGAAAAATCAATCCCAAGTCTCTGTGTCCTGCCGCTCGGCTCTACTACTGCTTCATCTCCTACATAAACAAATTCACTTTCAAGATTCAATCCCCAGAGACTTAAATTTATCAGCGCATTACCCGCATTAAATACAGTTCCGGCCTCATATCCAAAAGCTCTCGGCAAAGTGTTCCCGATATTCTCAACTACTGCAACTCTTGCATCATTCGAATGAAAACCTATTCCGGATTTTATAAAAAACTGTGTCTTATTATTCAAATTATAAAACAGATTAAGCTTTGGTCCGATCCTTACCGCGCTTACGCTGCCTGAGTTTGAGCTGTTTAGATCATCGGTCAGATCAAAGTCAAAGTAATCAATCCTTACTCCGGGATTTATTACAAAATCACCTGCTTCAATTGATTCATCCATGTAAGCAAAATAATCCTGCACCAGGATCTTTCCCGCTTCATAATAATTAAGAAACGATCTTTCACGTGTATGCGCTAAATGAATTGTGTCGATATCATCAATACGCGCGCCGATCCCAAAGCTTGTATTTAAATTTACATTTCCAATCTGACCTAAAAATGAATAAGTCCCTTTATAACCAAAAATATTTCTGTTTTCAAACTGATTTATCTGGTCTCCATTGACAGGATCATTCAGAAAAAAAGTAAAGTTGGAATATAAATTAAATCCGTAGCTTGAAAAATAAATTTGATTTGTAAGCGAGGAGTTGCTGCTTAATGAATTCATCAGATTTAAATTAAAATTTGTTCTGTAAGTGTTACCGCCTTCAGTATTATCGATGCCTCCGAATCTTCCGATCAAATTTTCTTCAACAGCCCTTTCCGGAATTTGTCCTGATGCATCCCAGTGTGAATAGAAAGTCGATCCTGAAACAGACAGTATTGTTTTCGATGAGAGTGCACCGAAATATTTACCAAACACATTAAGCCGGCTGAACTTTTGTTTGGAATCGAAATATCCATTGGAAGCTGCATACTCTCCTGCAAGATACAGATCTTCTTTATTCTTTGAAAACAGATGAGAGTTTTCACCGAGTACTTTTACCATTGCAAGCGCTCTGTAATAATCATAACTGCCGAATTCCAGAAGCCCCATGCTTTTTTCAATTGAATTTTTTGTTTTAAAATCTACTGAGCCTGATGTTCCGAGATCACCAAATTTAGAAAAGTACGGACCTTTGTAAACACTGAAGTCATCTATAGTTTCGGGAATTACAAAATGCAGATCAGCATAACCCTGACCGTGAGCATGAGATATCATGTTAACAGGCATCCCGTCAACCTGCAGATTAATATCCGTCCCGTGATCAATATCAAATCCGCGCAGAAATATCTGTTCGGCTTTTCCTCCACCGGCATGCTGAGCAATGAACAATCCCGGAACGAGTTTCAAAAGATCCTGGGCAGTTGAAGTCGGGCGGAGAAGAATATCGATCGGACTTACTGAGATGCTTCCATAATCAATTGTCGCTGTCACATCTATTTGCGAGATTGTCAGCGCATTATCAATAAGGTATGCCGAAGTTTGAACAGTGTCACTGCCGCTGACAGCAATTGTCAAGTTTACTTTTTCATATCCTATTAACTCTATTTTTAATTTATAACTTCCTTCAAACAATTTTGAGAAATTATAATCTCCTAAAACATTTGAAGATGTGGATCTGTTAATTTCAACTAAAGTAATTACCGCTCCATACAGGGGCAGTTTCGTTTCTTTGTCAAATACTTTTCCGTTTATGACTGAATTTTGTGAATGAAGAATGCTGACGGCATTAAGCTGTATAAGAATTACTGCTGCCAGAATATATAAAAGTTTTTTCATGATCGATTTTAAAGTTTGTATTAATTTTCAAAAGTATTTTTAAAAAAATGCATAAGAAGTCAATTGAAAACAAAATTTTAAAAAAATTTATTTTCATGTTAATAAAAGAGCTTTCAAATAAATAACCTGTTGCTTTGCGCTTTTGTTAAAAATTTTTATTGCTGAAATGGGAATGTTAACGGTAAGATCTCGGGGGTCTGAACTGAGATCTGTTAAAGCCGGACATGAAAAGGATTTTATCAGTACAGAACAGCTTTGCAGTGCCTGTATAAAAGATTATTGTTAGAGGAATTAAAATTAAACTTACAGCTGCGGCAAGATTCATTTCGAATGCAGAACTCCGGTTAAAATAATTTATGTATATAAAATTAAAAACCGGGAATGTAAAAACAGATCCGTTAACCTTGTGATCATTTACCATATGTTTTAAATATTTTTCGGTCATAGAGAGTTCATTCTCTTCCATCAGATTAATTTTATAACTATTGATCAGGATCAATGTTGATACGGAAAGAAATAAAACTACCGAAAAAATTTTAAGGATCTTATAAAACATATAATAAAGATTAAATATTAGTATCAAATTATTCCTGACTTGCAGGAGAATACTCTGAATGGTGTACAGCTTCCGGACAGACACAGGATCCGGTACCATTTATACTTTAACAACGAAAATTATTTTGAAATGGATTTGTTGAAATAAATATTTTTCAAAGTAATATCATATTGCGGAGATGTTTGACAGCCTGCCCCTTTATGCTTCCGGGATTGTCTCAAAACATCTGTTCTTACCACCAAGTCACCAAGACACCAAGACACAAAAGAAAAAAGTTAAAAAATATTAATCTTTGTGACTTAGTGTCTTTGTG
>DAORRV010000156.1:0-3068 GCA_035443185.1 Ignavibacteria bacterium
CCGGGAATTTTATTTCCACTAATTCTCTAAATCACATTTTTCTTTCCGCTATATTTTGTAATTTACATTTTCAAAATTACATACAAATCTTTCTATAACATTTATTAATAGATCTAAAAAATATGAGATATATCAGGATAAATTATTTTCAATATTTGTGTACAATGTTTCATGAAAAATAATCCCTCAGGAAATGTAACTTTTTTATTTACAGACATCGAAAGCAGTACACAGCTCGCTCAGGATTTTCCGGAAACTCATCAGCTTACTCTGGAGATACATAATAAAATTTTAACTGAAGCAATAGAATCGAACAGCGGATTTATATTCAAGATCATTGGTGATGCATATTGTGCTGCATTTGAAAATGCAAGTGATGCTGTAAAAGCTGCCGTCATTATACAGACAGGGCTTAAAAATGAGGAATGGAAAGATGCGGTGATCAAAGTTAGAATTGGTATTCACAGCGGTCAGGCTGAATGGATTGAAAATAATTATATGGGCTATATTACCCTTGCCAGAACTGCAAGAGTGATGTCATCTTCTTATGGTGAGCAGATCATAATTTCTGTTGATGTGTTTAATAAACTTTCAGATTCGGAATTAACCAACAGCAATTATTCTATTCGTGATCTTGGTGAGAGGAGACTTAAAGATGTTATTAAACCTATCAGACTTTATCAGGTGATGGGGCCCGGTCTCAGAGAAGAATTTCCTCCATTAAAAACACTCGATGCCAGACCAAATAATCTTCCGCTGCAGCTTACTAATTTTATCGGCAGGGAGAATGAACTGAATCAGGTAAAAAATATATTTGCTGATTCACATTTATTAACCATTACCGGCTCAGGCGGTTCAGGAAAATCGAGATTAGCTTTACAAACAGGTGCGGATCTGATCGATGATTTTGCAAATGGTGTATGGATGGCAGAGCTGGCACCGGTATCAGAACCTGAGTTAATACCTCAGAAGATCATTGAAGAGATCGGCATTAAAGAAGAACCAAATGAATCACCTGAAAAAACATTAAAAGATTATCTGAAAAACAAAGAAATTCTTATCATACTTGATAACTGTGAACATTTAATTGATGCATGTGCAGCACTCGCAGAAAATTTACTTACATACTGTCCGAAGCTGAAAATCTTAGCGACCAGCCGTGAAGCTTTAAAATGCAGAGGTGAGCATTTATTCAGAATTCCTTCGCTGTCACATCCTGAATCAGATTCAGATGAAACTCCCGAACAGCTCAATCAATATGAGTCAGTCCGGCTGTTTATTGAAAGAGCAATTTCACTTAATCCCGCATTCAGAGTGAATAAAGATAACGCTCCTGCACTTGCTGCTATTTGCTCCAGGCTTGACGGGATTCCATTGGCTATAGAACTTGCAGCAGCCCGAACAAAAATTTTAACTTTAGAAAAAATACATGAAAGACTTGATAACAGATTCAGTCTGCTTACCGGCGGTAAGAGAACTGCATTGCCAAGACAGCAGACTTTAAGAGCTTTGATCGATTACAGTTATGATCTTTTGGAAAATGATGAAAAAATATTATGGAGCAGACTTTCAGTTTTTTCCGGAGGCTGGACTTTGGAGGAAGCTGAAGAAATTTGTTCGGATGATGAAGTGGATAAGGATGATGTTATAGATCTGCTCAGCAGACTTTCCGAAAAATCAATAATATTATTTGACGAAATAAATGACAGATATAACATACTTGAGACTATTAAGCAATATGGAAAAGAGAAACTCACCGGATCAGAATTTATTTTATCTAATCATCTGCTTTACTTTAAGAATCTTACAGGTTCTGCTGCACCGGAGCTTAGAGGAAAAAATTCTAAACACTGGTTGGATAAACTCGAGTCAGAATATCATAACATCAAGTCTGCTGCCGAATGGTCGCTTGACGGCGGAGAAATTCAGGATGGTGTTTCACTCTTGAATTCTTTAATTGAATTCTGGAGGATCCGCGGACATTATTTTACGGAAAGTCTCTTGCTGGAAAAATTTTTAGCAAACAGAAAGAAGTTAGACAAGTCTTCTCTTGCTTCTGTTCTTATTACTGCCGGTTCAATATCCAACATTCAGGGGAATCTGGAATATGCACAGAAATTATTTGATGAAAGTCTTTCTTTGTCAAAAGAACTAAATGAAAAATCAAAGATTGCTTCTTCCATTAGTTCTATGGGTTTTATAGAGAGTGCACAGGGTAAATATGAAAAAGCAAGGATCTTATTTGAAGAAAGTCTTGCATTGCACCGTGAACTTGGGAACACTCAAAAGATTGCCACTGATCTGAACAATCTTGGAGTAATACTTTGTGATATTGGTGATATTGGTAATTTTGATCAGTCGAAAATGTATCTGGAGGAATGTCTTACACTGCTCAGAAAAATGGGCGATAATCAAGGGCTTGCCAGGTCTCTTGGTAATCTTGCCATACTTTCAAATATCAAAGGTGATTATATTTCTGCTAAAAATTTATATGAAGAAAGTCTGGAGATGCTGCGGGAGATCGGTGATAAAAGAGGAATTTCCAGGACACTGAATTATCTCAGTATCGTTGCCCGCAATCTGGGTGAGTATGATGAGGAAAGAAAGTATATAGAAGAATGTTACAAAATTATTTCTTTAACAGATGATAAAAGAGGAACTGCAATTGCCTTAAATAATCTTGGTGAGACAGAACTCATTCAGGGTAATTTTAAAAAAGCAAAACAATATATTGAAGAAAGTCTTGAGATCTCAAGAGAGAACGGATACAAAAATTTGATTGCAAGGTCACTGAATTATCTTGGCACTGTCACTCAGAGACTTGGAAATAATGATCTTGCAATGAAATTATTTAAAGAGAGTCTGCAAATGAGCATTGAACTTGATGATAAATACAGCACAGCCGAACATCTTAATAATTTTGCCGGTATGCTTTCAGAGGAATTAAATTATCTTTTCGAAATAATCTCAATATTTTCAGCAATCGATATAACAATTCAGTCAATGGGAATAGTGTTTGAAAGATTTGAACAAACCGTTCACGACAATGCTATCAGAAACCTCCGTGA
>DAORRV010000157.1:0-2930 GCA_035443185.1 Ignavibacteria bacterium
GTAAATTAACAAAAAGGCTCAATTTGCAATTTGCAATTTGCAATTTGTAATTTGTAATTTGTAATTTGTAATTATTTAAGTATTATCATTCTCTTTGTCTCAGAAAAATCTCCTGCATCTAATCTATAAAAATAAACTCCGCTGGATAAACTACTTCCGTCAAATGTAACAGAATAGCTGCCTGCGTTTTGCTTTTCATTTACAAGAGTCACTATTTCATTCCCCAGAACATCAAATACTTTTAATGAAACTTCATTGTACATTATACATTGATATTTTATAATTGTCACTGGGTTGAACGGATTTGGAAAATTCTGATGCAAAGTAAATTGATCAGGTGATTGAGATTCAGTTCCTGAAATACCCTGAAGAAAATATTCATACGATCTGATCTCATTTCCTGCACCGCAGATTAAAATTTTTGGATTACTAAGCTCACCGCCTTCCGCAGGTCCACTGTAATAATTATATGGCATTGGAATTTCTTTTATCAAACCCTGTAAATTAGCTTCAAGAAAAAAATACTTTCCCTGCGAAGGATCTGAAGCACCATTACCTATATATACATTTCTCGATCCATCAAAAGCAAATCTTGGATTCATTGTACCACTTGAAATCAATTCTGCCGAAGAGTCAATTGCATTTCCATTTGTATGATCAAGTCTGTAAACTTTTTTTCCAAAAGGAATATAGACTGAACTGTCTCTGTTGATCCCAATCTGTGAATAAGTGCCGACAGGATGCGGAACGATCTTATTCCAAAGCTCAGTAAATCCATTACCGTTATCCTTTAATGCATACATAAGACCACCGTCCCTGATACAATAAACTACTCCGGATTCAGAAACTGTCATCGGAATTTCCTGATCCCCGTCACCTGGTAAAGTGTTTGATGAATATTTTATTTGACCTGTATTAATATCAATTGCAATAATTGTTTTTGGAGTGGTGAGACCTCCCTGCCAGGCATATAAAGTATTTCCGTTGACGCACATATTTTCTGCGCCGGTGTTTGGAATTATTCTGCTGTTTGTCCATACAGTGTCTCCGTTCATATGATTGATTCTCATAATTCTCTTTGCACCTGAGCCCGGTAAAATAAGATCTCCGTTGTCAGCAAATACTGCTGTCCATATTATCCCTCTCTCAACAGTAAAATCTGATCTCCATACAACCGATCCGTCATCAGCATTCAATGCAAATATAGAATCATTTCCATTTTGTCTGAAATCTCTTACATAAACTTTATCATCATTAAATCCCATTACAACAAATACACCTGTCTCCGTCCCGTAAGTCCAGCTGGTATTAAATGAAAAACTATTGTAAGCAGCTACTATCGCTTTTAAAGGATTCAGTGATACATATCTTGTAGTTGCAATCCGGTTATTATTTGTAAATATCTGCATACCCCAGATAGTATTCGGTGAACTGTAAATATGCAAAAATCCACCTGCTCCTCCAAAAAATCCATCGTTATATCCTGTACGGTTGCTGTTGCCACCAACTGTGCTCCAGTTATGATAAATACCCTGTGCAGATAATTTGTCTGAACTTTGAAGAAACATTAAGCTGATAAAAATGATCCAAAATGTTTTCATGATTAATAAATTTTTTAAATTAAAATTTATACCGAAATAAAAAAGCGGATCGTGAGACCCGCTTTGCAAGTAGTGATTAAATAAATTTAAAGATAGTGTTGCATTTTTGTTACTGTTTTATTTTGTCAGAACCATTCTTTTTGTTTCTGAAAAACTTCCAGTATTAAGTGTATAGAAATAAATACCGCTGGATAGATTATTTCCGTCAAAGACAACTGAATATGTGCCTGCATTTAAAAATCCGTCAACGTATGTATCCACTACATTTCCAAGAATGTCATAGATCTTAAGACTTACATTCTCATTTGTAGGAATTGAGAAACTAAAATTAGTAGTCGGATTAAATGGATTTGGATAATTTTGAGTCAGTGTATAATTTTTTGGTGCGGCTGAATTATTATTTGTAATGCCTGTAGCTCCGGTAAGTGGAGTTCTCATTGCCTGCTGTACATGATTTGTAGTTGAGATACTTGCACCTGATTTATATACAAAGATATTTAGATCGCAATTTTCAGGTACTTCTATCTGAGGTGAAACAGGTACTACATAATTCAGATTTCTGATGATCTCTGTTCCTGTAGTCATTGTTCCTGAATTAAGAAGCTCACCTAACTCACCATTTATAAAACTTTTCACTACATGTTTATGAACATAATTCGTATTGCCGGGGCAGCCCCCATTTCCGGTTTGTGGATAGATCATATTACTTTCAGTCAATACATAATTAATAAAGTAATCACCTGTAAGATCCATGAGTGCAGTTATTTTGACATTTGCATTTACAGTTCTTGTGTTTGCATCATAGCTTTTGTTTATTACTTCTATTGATACTCCCGGTTGAACAAGTAAAGTCTGAAGAACTACTTCATTATTATAAGCATCTCTGCTAACAACTCCGCTTCTCCTTCCTATTACTCCTTGCGGATAACCCGTAATTGGAAATCTTGAAATCATTGTACCGGAGTAAGCAGCCCATGGATCAGGACCTCCGCCGTGATAGCCAAGAACAACTGTATTTGGATAATTAGCTAAAATTCCTTCAATATTAGAATGTCCGCATGGACAAAATTGACACCATGCTCCGGTGAAGTATTCTAATAAAACATTGTTTTGAGCGTTTGATTTTTCGCTGTTAAAAGAAAGTGTAATGAGAAAAGCAAAAAAAAGTGTATAAATTTTTTTCATTTGGATACCCCCGTTTGATTTATTTTGTTTAACTAAAATATATGATTAAATTTTTTCTTGCAATGTTTTTTTTAAGATTTATTTACAAGCTCTGTACACGACAAAACTTTTGAATAAAAAATAAAAATCTGATCCAAAATTGTT
>DAORRV010000158.1:0-2909 GCA_035443185.1 Ignavibacteria bacterium
TGATCAAAAAGATTGCCTGAGCCGGGCTGATAAATTTAGGTTTTGCAGAGCAAACTTTTTGGAACACCGGCAACGGCGAAAAAAATATTAAATTTGTATGATAACCTTTTTGTATAGTCTTTTATTTGTTCTGATAGAATAGTGTAGTTTATAAATATCCCTGTCAGACTCTCCGGCGATCATTCGGATACTCTGACAGGGAAGTATAAATTTAAATATTGATTTTTTAGTTTTACGGTTTTATCACACTAACAAAGTTATATGCATTATTATCAGCAATAGCTGAATCAGTAATATCAATATTGTCATCACCGTTCAGATCCGTATTAACATATCCCGATACAAAATTAATAAGATCATTATCTATCAGCTGATTATCTGAAATATCCACGACTTCGTCCTGATTTACATCTCCGCCGTAAATTGCATATCTTAAAGGAGAACTATCTGCTTCTGTCATATTTGAGCCAAAAGCGCTGGTGATACTGTTACGGAATCCATAATCAAGCTGCATGGTATTATAATCAAATCTCAAAAGCGATGAGCTCCATGTAGCAATAGAATTCCTGTGTTTTACTTCAAGATATATTCTGTTTAAAAGCGTATTGCCGCTGAAAGAAGCGTAGGCAGCTCCAATGTTTCCAAGATAATCTTTTGCTGAATCAATTACCGGATAGGGAGAGAATTCATGTCTTATATTAAATTTTGCAGTATCTCTTACCATAAGATTCGAACTCGGATTATAAAAACCCTGAATGAGACAATTTGAAGTTAGTATTATTGGTTTTTCATTAATATTATTTATCTGAACACCCCAGGCATAAAGCTTACCTGTATTACCTGCATTATCATCATTGATTTTCAATCTCCACACTCCTCTGCTGTTATCACCGGTAAATACAGCATTCATATTATTCTGCGGTTTTATCCTCGGAGAAATTGATACATACTTACCGCTAACCAAACTGCTGTCGGCGTTGTCATCAAATATTGCAGTAATATTATCATTTGTGCCTAGCTGTCCGATGTCAAAACAAACATCTGCCATATCACCGTTTGGAGCAATGAGCGTTATTTCCAAATCATTACTTAATGTGTGATTAAGTGCTATAACTAAATTGATATCAGAAATTGTCTGATTGTATTCTATATTGAGACTGTCTTCCGTCATAAGACCGGAAGTGCCTGAAGCCGGAATATTTTTTAGAGCTTGTTTCAGGTGAAAACCTTTTGTAAAATTGTTAGCATCAGACCGGTTAAGTGGAGAAACGGGCTGATTTGGGATTGTAGCAGGGTGACTGAAACCTGTATTATTTCTTAAAAATAGTTTTCCGTAGTCAGCAGAATTACTTTCTCCATATCCGTCAAGATTAAAACAAACATCCTTATATGTATCATTGTCATTTGCCGCATTCACAGATGAAAATACATTTTGGGAAAGCTGATACTCGAATTTTGCATAAGAAGCAATCCTTACTTCATCAATGAAACCATTAAAATTATTAGTAATATTTGTGCCTCCTATATACAGTGAATCAGAACTAACCGTAATTAAGACAGGAGAGACTTCAAAAATATCTTTAACTTTGCCGTTAATGAAACTCCTGTGTCTGCCTGTATTACTGTATGTAAAAGCTATATGTGTCCATTCATTAATCGGACAGTTATATGAAAAAGGGAACACATTTGCATTAATATTAGCAACCGGCTGATTTGTCGAAGGATCAATTCTGATCCCGTAATTTCTTGAAGTAAAATCGGCGGAACCCTTATGAATAATATATCCTCCGTTTGTATTCCTCGGGTAAATCCAAGCTTCGAGAGTAATTTCGTTTGTTGGTAAAAAGTCAGCACCACTTTGCGCTGCAGCGTAATCGTTAATACCGTTAAACTCAAGCGCTTCATTAATTGAAATAGTTTCTAAAGGTCTTCTGGTCTGATCAACTAACAAAACACCGTTTCTTGAAAGTGCATTATTTCCGTTTCCACTGAGATCAATACTGTTGAAATAAAATCCTTCGCCTTCTCTTTCCTGAAACGGTAAAGATAATACCATTCCGCTGTATTTTCCGCTGCTGATACCGAGCGAAGTTCTGAAATATTTTTCAACTTCAGTATCAGCTAAAGCTCTGTTCCAGATTCTTATCTCATCTACACTGCCAATATAAGACAGGGAAGGAGAACCTCCTATGAAAAGTGAATCCGTATTTGAAGCAGGTGTGTTTGCTGAAACTGCGGAAGTATCCAATATTCCGTTAATAAAGATTTTGAACGTTGTTGATGACAGATCATATGTAGCCGCAATATGATTCCAGACATTCGGAGCGATCCTTGTTTTACTGCTCAACCGCTGCAAATTGTTGGTTAACACACGCACTCTGCCTCCGGCCAAACCTAAAGCATATTTTGGTGAAATGAAAGAACTTTTGTATATTATTAATTGTGATCCAATTGTATCAGCAGGATTTATCCAGCACTCAAGTGTAAAACTTCCTGTTATATTCAGAGTTGCTGAATTATCAACTGCAAAATAATTGGTTGAGTTTACACTTACTCCTGTATTCCAATACATCTGGCTCATGCAATTGTTATTGAAAGCAAAAAATAAAACTGTAAAAAGTAAAGAAGAAATAATTTTAGTCAAAATTTACAGGCTCCTTTCTATTTCGATTATTTAATAATGGCAAATATAGGATTTTTTTTAAATTTTATACATGTATTTTATTAAACTCAGATTTAAATACAAATTCTCAACAACAAAAGAAGAATTGTTGAATGAAATTCAAATCCGTCCTGTCAATTTTTATTAAAATAATTTTTTGTATCAGTTATTACAATAAGATCTTTGATACATTAAATGAATAGTAATGATTCTGCTATTGCCGGTGTTTTCAAAAAGTTTGCCTGAG
>DAORRV010000159.1:0-2886 GCA_035443185.1 Ignavibacteria bacterium
ATCCCGAATTAAAATTAAATGCATCATTATCAATTTGAGAAAGATCTGCTATGTCAATTGTCTGATCCTGATTTACATCTCCATTATAGCTTGCGAATCTTACAGGTGTATCATCTACCTGTATCAGATTATTCCCAAATGCACTTGATGGATTTTTTGAAAAATCATATTTCAACTCATAAGTAAGCTGATCGAAATACACAGTCGAAGAGCTCCATGTCTCTATTAGATTTCTATGCTTTATTGTAAGATAATAAGGTCTGCCGGATACTGCATTATTAAAATTTACATCTGAAAATCCAACTGATGTTGCATAATCTTTGGATGAATCGACTGTAGCATAAGGTGAAAATTGATCTCTTAAATAAAACTTTATAGTATCTCTTATCATCTGGCTCATTACAGGATTATAAAATCCCTGAATAAATGCAGTCATATTAAGCTTTTTGGGTTTCGAAGTCTGATTATTAAACTGCATTCCCCAGCCGTACAATCTGCCGCTGGCTCCTGCAAACTGATCCGTAATATTTAATATCCATTTTCCTTTCATGCTTTGTAAACCAAATACTGAAATCATTGTATTTAACGGCTTGACCTTTGGAGCAAGATGTGCATATCTGTCTGTAAGTAATGAACTGTCTGCCTGATCATCAAATATTGTAACTAAGTTTCCCGATGACCCAAGATATGTAATATTGTCAAACACATTGACAGTATTCCCTGACGGATTAGTTAAAGTGATCTGCAGATCTATTTCACGTGTATGATTTAATGCAATAAAAAAATTAATATCAGTAACCGAACCGCTCTGCAATATCTCCAGAGTATCACTGATCATACTTCCGATGGATCCTGTTTCCGGGATGCTTTTGTCAGATGACTTTAAGCGAAATCCTTCCTGAAAAGCCATGATATTCATTCCTATCATCGGTGATTCCGGGGCATTATTAACTCCGCCATTATGTGTAAATTCTGCATTATTTCTAAAATACATTTGTTTTCCTATATCAGTTATAACTCCTGAATTAGAAACAGAATATCCGTCAAAATTATAAACCACTTCATTTTGTGAATTTACATTTGCAAGATTTCTTGATCTGAACATATTATCACCAATAAATTCCTCACTTTTTGCTTCAGGAACTATTGAAATTTCATCAATATTTCCGTCAAAATCATTTAAATTCAGTGTACCTCCAATGTACAACGAGTCTGAACCATTATTTATATTTCCAAGATTTTGATTACCGTTATAAACATTTTTTCCGTTTATGTAAAATTTATAATCACCACTGCTGCCTTCATATGTAAATGCAACATAAGACCATTGGTTTAAAGGAACTTCACTTACACTTCCGGGAATAAATAATGATCCGTTAATTCCGGCAAATAAATTACCGTTTAATAAAGCCAGTCGATAATCAGTCCCCAATCCGCCGGCCGGCGATCCTTTTTGTATAATGACTGAATTGACATTCGACCTAGGCAGGATCCATGCACTAACTGTAATACCGGAAGTCGGACTGATTTCAGGAGAATCGGGCGATGCCAGATAATCATTGTTGCCGTCTAAGTTTATACAATCATTTGTATGAATTGTACTGGAAGGTCTGTTGCTAAGATCTACTATACTTACTCCGATGTTATTGGCTGAAGAGTTCTTAAAAGCAAAATCCTGTAATGAAAATGCATTTCCGCTGTTATCATCATCCTGAAACGTCAGAGAATATACAAGTCCGGCATATTTTCCACTGCTTACTGCAAGACTTGTTCTGTGATATTTATAGATAAATGCCGAGTTATCTGTATTCCAGATCCTTACTTCATCCAGCATTCCTGCAAATCGACCGCCTGCACCTTTTCCGATCAAAAGAGAATCGTTGTTGGCAAGAGGAGCAGCAGCTCCAACCGTTTTAACGGAATCTACAACTCCATTTACATGTATAATAAATCTATTTAAGGAAGCTGTATATGTACCGGCAATATGCGTCCATTTATTACTTGGGATCACAATATTTCCCACAATACGTACAATATTTTGGGTTCCAATAGCTACTTTTCCATTGAAAAGGTAAATGAAATAACCGGATGGACTTCCCTGACCCTTTCCTATAATTATCTGAATTGACGGAGACACTGCATTTGTTGGATTCACCCAGGTTTCTAATGTAAAGTCACCTGTAATATCCAGATCTGCATCATCTCTGACTGCAAGATAGCTGCTGCTTGAACCCGCAAATGAAGCTGCCTGATTCCAGTACAGATTTGCATTTGAAATATCCGGAGATATAAAAAAACTACTAAACAGCAGCATTGAAAAAATTAAAGAATTAATTTTCATTTTCACTTTTTTCCTTTCGTTTATTTAATTGAGTCTGATTCACTGATTATGAAAAATCATTAAATTTATTTGGATAGAATATTCTGTATTCAGATTTTTAAAAAGAAAACGGTAACCTAAGTTACCGTTCTATTAAATAATAAAAATTCGTTTAACTTTAAATAAAAAAATTAATTTTTATTTCCCGTCAGCTTTGTCTATTTCTTCCTGAGAGATCTTTCTTCCGGTCTTATAATTTTCATTAAAATTAATTAGATCTTCTTTTGAATCTGTATCGGTTTCATAATTTCTATTTATAATCAAATTACTATTTCCAATACTCGGATCTCCGACAGCAGAAGGTGCAGAATCTTTAGTTTCATTCAGCTCTCCTGCAGGAGGCGGAGCAGGCGGCACTATAACACCTACAAAATTAGCAGCATTATTATCAGTAAAGGCATAGTCTGCTAGATCAATAAATGCATCTCCGTTTACGTCCGAACTAAGATAACCCGAATTAAAATTAAATGCATCATTATCAATTTGAGAAAGATCTGCTATGTCTA
>DAORRV010000160.1:0-2763 GCA_035443185.1 Ignavibacteria bacterium
CGGCACTGTTGTTGGTGGCCAAAAAGTTTGCTTGAGTTGGGCTGATAAATTTAAGATTTACTGAGCAACCTTTTTAGAACACCAACAATGGCACAAAATTTTTGAGACGGTAAAGAGTGCTGATAAATTATTATTCTTAACCGTTGAATATTTAAATCAAAGGAGAGGCTTTATTCCTACGAATAGCAATTTAGTTTTTACACACTAAATGGAACGTTATCTAAATTTCTATGTATACTTCCGTGTCTTGATTTTAAAAATTCTATAGGTTACATATTAAAGAATTTTAAAAAGGAGTAAATATGAAACACAATTTTACTACTCTAATAAGTGCTTGCTTAATAATCTTCAGTCCTTCTCAATCTTACAGTCAACTTCCTTATCCGACAAAATACCCAACGGCAGTAATTCCTCATAATGGAGATGGAGGAAGATTTCCTTTTTTATATATGCCATTTGAATATCAGGATAATTCCATACAAGATACTTTTAGAATGTATTATGTGATTAGAAATCCGGCAGGATATAAATATTATTTAGCAAGATCAATTGATTATGGAATAACCTGGTCAGATACTCAACGAGTGATAGTCCCTTCAGAAGAATCCATTGTTAAAGTTCCTGATTCGACAAAACTATATATGGCATATGGTACCTGGATAATGCAAGCATCATTTATGAATACATCTGAATCAACTGACGGAGGATTCAATTTTTCTAATAATTCACAAACAATGGAATTAGGTGAAGATAAATCATTTATTTGGTTTGAAGACACAGGGGAATATTGGGGATATGTGAGACCTTACAATATTGAACCTTCTTGTTGTGGATTTTATGATCCACCAACTTGTATATCATATGGTGATGTATTCAACGGAAGTGATCTTGCAAGTGGTGTTTATTTTTATAAATTAAGTTTTGGAGATTTTGTACAGACGAAAAAGTTATCACTTATAAAATGAGAATTTCTCTGTTTAAAAAAGTTTTGGCAACAACCCCCTTCGCTCCCGCTTTTTTAAGGGGGAATTACTTATGAAGTATTCTGAAAAGTGCTATTATAAATTTAAACTTATTTCTCAATAATCTTTATTGTATATATCCTTAGCATTATGTGATTAATTTAAGTTGCAAAAAAGTAATTCTTGTAATTCGTATCTCGTATCACGTAACTCATAATTCACAACTCGTAATTCGTAACCAGTAACTCTTAAAATTATTATTTGTAATTTGAAATTTGTAATTCTCAATTATCAGTTAGAGCAGTTATTCCGGGCAGTTTTTTCCCTTCCAGAAATTCAAGAGAAGCTCCGCCCCCGGTTGAAACGTGCGTGATCTTTTTTTCAAGTCCGGCTTTTGCAATTGCGCTTGCTGAATCACCTCCGCCGATAATTGTAAATGCGCCTTTTGATGTTGCTTCTGCCATTGCCTTCGCTACCTCCATTGTACCTTTTGCGAAATCATCAATTTCAAAAACTCCCATCGGACCATTCCACACTATTGTTTTTGAATTCAGAATTTCATTCGAATATGTCTTAATGGTTTCAGGACCAATATCGACACCGGTCCAGTCATTGTATTCGGAAGAGATCCCGTCAGCAGGCAGTTCTATTGTTTTCGATCCCTGTTCAAATTTTTCCGCCATGAGAATATCTACAGGCAATAATAGTTTAGCATCTGATGTTTTAGCTTTTTCAATGATCTCTTTTGCCAGCTCTACTTTATCTGCTTCAAGAATAGACTTCCCGATATTATATCCCATCGCTTTATAAAAAGTAAACATCATTCCCCCGCCGATCAGAATTGTATCAGCAATGCCAAGTAAATTTTCAAGCACATCAATTTTTCCCGAGATCTTTGAGCCGCCGAGTACTGCACACAGCGGTCTCTTCGGATCGCTGACAGCAGCAGATAAATATTTCAGTTCTTTTTCCATCAGATATCCCGCAGCAGATTTGTCTATAAAATGAGTGACACCTTCAGTAGAAGCATGAGCTCTGTGAGCAGTTCCGAATGCATCGTTCACATAAATGTCTCCGTAAGCTGCAAGTTTTTTTGCAAATTCAGGATCATTCTTTTCTTCCTCTTTATAAAATCTAAGATTCTCCAGCAATAGTATATCTCCGTTCTGCATTGAATCTATAACATCAATATTATTTTCACTCATACAATCATCAGAAAACAGTACAGGAAAATTCAAAACACTGGTTAAATATTCAGCAACTACAGAAAGAGAATACTTTGGATTATTTTCACCTTTAGGTCTGCCGAGATGACTCATCAGAATACATCTGCCGCCGTTTTTTGTAATTGCTTTTATAGTCGGAAGAGATTCCAGAATTCTTTTATCATCAGTGATCACACCGTCTTCATCTATTGGGACATTAAAATCAACTCTTACCAAAACCCTTTTACCGGCTATCTCATTATTATCAATAAGTTTCTGCAATGAAAGTTTTTTATCTGACATTATTTTAGATTGGTTAATTTTTGGAATTTGTAAAAATAATATTTTTAAATAAGGAATTACAGACCTTTTTAAATAATGTCATAATGTTTGACCGGTGCTGTCCGGAATATTTTAAATTTTAAATAAATAGTTCTAAAATTATTGAAAAATACTATTATTAATTTTAAATGAAAACTATCCCTAAACATCTGTTCTTACCACCAGGACACAAAGACACAAAGACACCAAGACACAAAAGAAAAAGTTAATAAATATTTATCTTTGTGACTTAGTGTCTTTGTGGTGAAATTATA
>DAORRV010000161.1:0-2698 GCA_035443185.1 Ignavibacteria bacterium
AGTCAGATCATTTTTCCGTTGACTTCAGTTGCATTTTCCGGTGTGCAGAATAATTTTTCCGATGAGCTTCATAAATATTCAGATGAGCTTCATAAATATTTCAATGAGCTGTGATACTTTTTTGCTGTGTTGAATTTTATCTGCTTTGTATTGGATTGAAATATGGTTGGGTTTAAATGCGGAGTAAATGTGATGGGCTGAATGTGTGTTTTACCTAATCGAAATATATTTGAGCTGATTTGAATTTGTGTATAAATTAATTGATTTGGAAAATAGGATGGTTACATTGAAAAATTATGTCGTTGTAAAAGGTTTTTGGGAGTTTGAATTTGGTTTCGATGTCTTTGAATTTAGAATATAATTGCTTGAATTTGGGGTGTACCGAGAAAAATTTAGGGTTATATAATTATAAAAATTCATCGATGTTGATAACCACCTCCTGTCCCCTCCTTGCAAAGAAGGGGTTAGGGGGTGGTTTTGAATTGTATAAAAGACATATTGCGTAAAGTGTGTTATCCCAGTTTATTAATTCTTCTTTAGAACTATTTCCCCATTGTAATTGCCGATATAACTTATTAATTTGTCGATAAGTAACAAATAATCAATAAATTTCCGATATGTTAATCGATTTCACAGTAAGTAATTTTAAATCAATAAAGAGCGAACAGACTTTAAGTATGTCTGCTTCTTCTTTAAAAGAGTATAAAGAAAACTATTTTAAGAATCCGAACAAGAAGGATATTGATTTAAATATACTGAAGTTCGCTGTAATATACGGCGCTAACGGTTCCGGTAAAAGTAATCTCATAAAAGCTTTGTATTTGATGCAGGAGTTCATTCTCACTTCTACAGATTCAAAATTAAATGAAGAAATAAATTACTATTTCCCTTTTAAACTTGATGAAAAAAGTAAATCCGATCCTGTGAATATGGAAATAGAATTTATAAATACGGATAAGATCAGATACAAATATAGTGTTAGCTATAACAGATTAGAAATATTAAAAGAGAATTTATATTATTATCCAAATGGACAGGAAGCAAAATTGTTTCAAAGAATGCCAGGAAATAAGTTTGAATACGGTGATGGTTTGAAAGGTGAGAAAAAACTAATTGAAAAACTATTATTAAAGAATGTTCTTTTCCTATCCAGAGGGGCTAACAGTAATAATAAACAGCTGGAAAAAATTTACGAATATTTTCAGGACTTCACACTTAGCATCATACAGAATAATTTTCATTTTGAAATTCCTGTAGATTTAAATTATCAGATGCTGAAATTAAATATTTTAACAAGTTATTTAAAAGCATTTGACACCGGCATTAAAGAAGTAAAATTTAAGAAGGAAGAATCACAGGAAATAAATCATTTTGTAAATCACCTCACTGAACTTACAAAAGAAAGATCAGGAAGATCAGATTTGAATTTTAATAAATATGAAAATTTAAAATTCAAACCGGAATTTTTACATGATGTTTATAAAGGAGAACAAAGATCAGGATCTGAGTCTTTTAAACTGGAGGAAGAATCAATAGGTACGCAAAAATTATATAAAATATTAGGTACGATCTATAATGTACTGAAAACAGGCGGGACACTAATTATTGATGAAATAAACAACAGTTTCCATACACACCTCTCAAAATTCCTGATAGAGATTTTTCAGAGTAAAGTAACCAATAAAAAAAATGCTCAGCTGATATTCACTACACACGATACTACATTATTTGAATATGAATTATTCAGAAGGGATCAGATATGGTTTACTGAGAAAGACAAATACGGTGCTACTTCACTTTATTCTTTAGCCGAATTTAAAAACAGCAATCTTAGAAAAGGCACGCCATTGGAAAAATGGTATTTGAGCGGGAGGTTTGGGGCTTTACCGATATTTAATGAATTATTATTACTTGAGCAGGATGCCGAAGTTAAGAAAAACAAAAAATAGGGATCTAAGAAAACGAATACTTATAATCTGTGAAGGAAAGAGAACAGAGCCTTTATATTTTAACGGTATAAAAAGAGATATAAGATCTTCGGGATTGAATATTAAAGTTATGGACAGACCTAAAAATTCAGGATTAGAGCTTGTGAAACATGCAGTGAGATTAAAGGACTCTGCAGCAGTAGAAAATAATGAATATGATTCCGTATGGATAGTTCTTGATAAAGATACTTACTCAAAATTAGCTGAAACATTTTCTGAAGCCGGAAAAAATAATATTAATATTGCTTTCTCTTCAGTATCATTTGAGATATGGTATTTACTGCATTATGAATTTACAACAAAGCCTTGGAGAAATTATTCAGAACTTGAGAAAGAGTTAAAGAAACATATATCGGATTATGATAAATCGAAATCAGATATATATTTAATTCTGCAAGATAGAACTTCTGCTGCAGTTGCAAATGCAGTTAGATTAAGGGAACATCATAAAGATGATATTGAAAAGGGAAAAGAGATTTATGAGCTGGGATGTTATACTGATGTTGATGAGCTAGTAGTTCAACTTATTTCATGACACCAATTAGTTATCTTCAATATTTTCAACAAACTTTATATACAATAAGGATGGATTCTTAATTTTAACTACCCCTATAATTTTAACTTTTAAATCTAAACTATCTTTTACTTGATTAAAATTATCTTCATTATAATTACAAAATAAATCTGGTCCTCCATCTTCTATTTGTCTT
>DAORRV010000162.1:0-2694 GCA_035443185.1 Ignavibacteria bacterium
GAATCCAATTTTTTACTGACATATGACATGCACGGAATATTACTGAATGCAAAAAGCTCAATGTAAAATTTTATAGCTGATTCGTTATAGCAGGCAATGTCCTGCGCTTCCCAAGAAAGCCAGTTATTATCATATATTCCATTAAATAAATTATGAGCCACCATATTATCGACTCTCACATAATCTATCCACATGTCACAGTTACCATACCAGTAAATCTTTATATCGATTTTATTATACTGATGATCAACTGAATCATTTCCTCGTGCAGTTCGACCTACTTCTTTTCCCCATAAATTGTAGATTAACAAATTTGTAGAACCTGTAAAATAATATTCTTCTAAATACTGTCCATTATATTGATTGTTTGTTGGATTAATAAAATCTCCAGCTTTAATATCTATTTCTTTTAAAACAGTATCTCCAATTTGTCCTAATACTTTTATTTTACAAACTAATGCTGTTTGATTATTATGCGCATATGCAGAGTCTATTCTTATTCTCGGTTTTACAATCCAGCTTTTGATTGAAGAGTCTATAATTCCGGAGTTATCAGCTAATGTCGCACATTGTTCGGCGTTTGACTTTAACCTGCTGACAACCCATCCCGCTCCGCCGTCAGTTGTCTGAATATCACGCTTACAGTATCTGACTACCTGATTCTCTCCCTGCCATATATCATTAGTATCAATTCCAACATGATTAGGAGACTGAAAAGAATAAAACCATAGATCATCATTCTGATCAATTTTCTCGCACTGATAGTCGCTTCTCTGACCATAGCAAAGCATTGCTATTTTCGGACGCATAATTATTGATTTCATTCCATTTGAGTCGATTTCTAACAGTTTATTCTGAACACCTGATTTATAATTATTTATATGCGCATACAGAGAATCTCCCATCACACCTGCTCCTTCCCACCCATGGACACCATAAGAATATGCATGCCAAACATTAAATCCGACTTCATTCAAATTTTGGAATGCTGTATCCACACCGCTGTCCAGCGCTCCGATCAAGAATGTTCCGTTTTGATTTCCCGGCTGGATAGTATCCGTGATCCCTGTCGGTTCTCTTTTGAATTCATTAGACATTTCCCCAGAATTAATAATCAGTCCGCTGAAGAGATAAAACGAAACAGTTAAAATAAAGATAAAAGAAACTGTAAGTTTTGTTTTCATTTCAATACCCTTTCCTTAATTAATTTTTTAATAATATTTGTATTTGAAACAGCTTTATTAGAAATCTATTTTTCATTTTCATTTTCATTTTCATATTACCTCACAAGTATCATTTTTTTAGTATCAATAATTTTTTCATCAATAAATAAACTGTAAAAGTAAACACCGCTGCTCAAAGAACCTGCATCAAAAAGATATTGATATTCTCCGGGGTTAAGTTTTTTATTTACCGGCATTGAAATTTCTTTTCCTTCAATATTGTAAACTTTAATTTTTACTGTTTTTGAATTTTTTATGTTAAAGCTAATAGTAGTTGAAGGGTTAAATGGATTTGGATAATTTTGATATAATTTATAATCTGAAGGGACTTCTGAGCTGATTTGATTAATATTTACCAATGGATAAAATATACTGTCACCTCCTACTTTTGTATGAATTCCACTTAGTGGATGATATGACCATCCAATTTTTTTATTTATAAAATCTGAAAAGAAATAAGTGTTTATATTAATACCGGTATCCGGTACTTGATACAGCCAGTTGTTTCCTCCATTTGTAGTTCGATAAATCATTCCTCTGCTTCCAATGCCCGGATAAAATACATGACCACCAACTCCCCATATAGTATCTTTATTCACATTGGAAAACTCTCTTACCTGAGATGTTATTATATTTCCGCCGGTTGGAAGCTGCTGGTAAACCCATGTAATTCCTCCGTCTGTAGTTTTATCCATTGTTACATTATATGCTCTCCATCCGGTCAAACTGTCAAGAAAATACATATCTACAAAACCCTCATTTACAACAGTATTCCAGCTTGATCCTCCGTTTGTAGTTTTTTGTGTTTTTGGACTGCCACTTATTCCATTAACCCCAATAAATCCTATTCTTGAATTATACATATATATCTTATCGGGACGAACAGTAGTCTGCTGTGTCCATGCTGTACCCCCGTTTGTGGTTCGGAAGACACCGCCGACTAACGCGGTTCCGGATACAACCCAAATTGTATCTTCACTCAATACACTCATATCATCTAAATAAATCAGACCGCCTTGAGGAATTCCTATAGCAAACCAACTCTCTCCTCCATCAGTAGATTTGTATATTCGTGCACCTGTTGCATACCCGCCACTTACAAATCCAGTACTTGGGTTTAAAAATTCTACTCTGCTAAAGTCTCTGAAATCTGTATATTTTAAATGCCAATTGTCTCCGCCATTTGTTGTTTTTAAGATATACCCTGAAGTGTCATTGGGCATTCCATTTCCTGTTACAGCCCAACCGGTTAAACTATCGAGAAAATAAATATCTGATATTTGCATGTTCGGAAGATTCGGCATAAACTGCTGATACCACCCGCCTGCGGGATTATGCGCGAAATTAAATGCGATGATAAAAGCAACTAAGCTCGAATAGAAGAGAAGAGTCGAGAGTTTTTTTGGATCTAATATATTTTTTATAGCTTTCATATTTTTATTTGAAACTTAAATATTAAGAATTCAAAACT
>DAORRV010000163.1:0-2363 GCA_035443185.1 Ignavibacteria bacterium
ACAGATCTTGCTGATGCTGCGGTTTCAGATAATAATGCGTTTAATTTTGTGGGCATAGTGCGACCGTAATAAAGTATAATTTCATCAAAATGACTGGAAGTAAGTAAGTTACATTTCACAATCGAGAAAGATTAACCGGCAGCCTTTGGATCACCACTGAGATCCTGAGTGATCCAACAGGTTGTCAGTTCAATCTGACATCTGGTCTTAAATTAAAATTTTAGAATTTGATAATTTTTGCAGCACATTTCTATGAAAAATATTGATCGAATATTCATATGTTATTTTAAGATCGTTTTAGGAATGTCAACCCGCACGGGGTGACCGATCGCCTTTTAATTCATTCACCTTTTCCAGAAGCCATATCTTAAAAGTAAGATTAAGGTCTTTTGATATTTCTGTTTCAAGAATGCCGATATCTTTTTTGTTTCCGGATTCTTTTAAATTCAATAATTCATTTACTACTTTAATAAAAATTCTTTCACGGTCTTTTATTTTATCCGTAAGATCTTTTGTATTTGCAATGTATTCCTTTACGGATTTTATGAGAGAATTTGCCTGCTCAAAATAACCGAGTTCAAAATATATAAGAAGCAGCAGTTTCTTTGCATCCATTTTAAAATAAAAGAAATCATCATGAACCATTATAAGATTTTCCAGGGATTTACCGAATTCTTTTCTTCCGAAATGAACATATGCATATGAAAAATACCGCATGTTTTCACGGTATTCCGGCTTTAATTCGTTTATAAAATCATTGACGAAAGTTTCGAACCAGTCTGTTTCATTGAATGTAAATGCGCAGATAGCAATATTCCTGAATTTAACTATATCCATAATATCATTCTCACTGTTTTTATACACACCAAGCTCAACAGATCTTTTATGGATTTCGAATTGCTCTCTTCCGAATATTTCAGGATTGTCATTCCGACATTGCATAGAACAGTATGAGATAAGCATTGCATATAAATAAAATCTTTCACTCTGACCAAAAAGAGAATAGTATTCATCTACCATTTTTTTAAATTCAAAATAGTATTTATGATCTTCTGTATGTTTCATCATCAGGTATGCCGCATAGTTTACCGCAACATAGGGATAAAATTTATCATTATTTTTTTTCATTACTTCCAAAACTCCCGGTGAATCAAGATGACTCATGAGATTATCAATTAGATTTTCTCTGAAATTAACATTATGCGTCTTTGCCGCGATGCTCAATTCAGGATTTCGGTAACCTTTTATTAATGCTGCCACGGCAAAACATTCACCCTGTGATATGATAGAATCAACTGCTCCTGAAATATCTCCATTTTCAATACAGTACACCATAGAGTTTTGAGCTGAATAAAATTGATTAATAAAATCAAGGGCACCTCCTTTTTCCGGGAGTTCTTTGTTGGCAGTGGAAGTATTAAATATTTTCTCAAATTCTTTGTAAGATCGCTTTTCTCTGAGCCTGTTCAAGAGATAGTATTCTCTCTTGTGCGAATCTTCATTCAGCCCGGTCTGAATAAGAAATTCTTTGCAGAGTTTAAACATTTCGGAAGACAGTGTATGTATTAAAGTTTTTGATTTTAACTTATCATACTTTTTACCGGGATACAATTCTTCATAAAAATTCTCTTCGCTGAAACTTTCTTCTTCAAATCCCGGGTAATATTTCTTCAGACATTTGAAAAACGCCGATAAGTTTCGCCCGCGATTGAAGTAAGGCGAATCTGTGAATAATTCTAATTCCCGGAATTCATGCGGTGTAAATGTCTTAATTAAATTTATTAGCTTGGAATCCTTCATAAAAAAATTTGACTGGATAATTCTGTAAGAATATAATATTCAGAAGTTAAATTATAGCTTATTTTTGATATATTCAGCCTCATTTTATATGATTAGTCTGTAAGAATCGCAAAAAAGTTTGGTTGGAGTAAGATATGAAAATCCGTAATTTGTAAAATTAATTAATCAATCATATTTTCGGAGGGAAAAATGAGCATTAGAAATTTTACAATTGCTGCATTAATTTCAATAATTTTATTTTCATTTAAAGGTTCAGATTTCAATTTCGAATTCTCCGAAAGCGGGCGGAACACCGGAGTTAAATTAAAATGTCTTCCGCCGCTCTGCTTCGGAAATATTATTAAGAACCAAAAAAATTCGGACAATAATTCATTGGACAAGTCTGACAGCATTCAGCAGGGTTCAGACGATATTGACAAAGGTTGGTACACAGGGGCAATGGAAAATATTCAGAAGGAAGAATATAATATTTCTTATTCCGAAGAACTCGGTGCGTTTCAGTCACCCAACCGTGCAAACAATATCCGTTTTATTTATCATAATGACGGGTTCACCGCTAAAAA
>DAORRV010000164.1:0-2172 GCA_035443185.1 Ignavibacteria bacterium
CAATCGTTGTGCCTGCTGCAGGCGAAGTTAAATTGAATGAACTCAGCGGGAAAGTAGTGATCTGAACAGGTGCAGTCCAGGCATTGTATATACCTGAAAAGTTATCCATCCATAATGGCCATAATTTTCCGTTACTTGAAGTCATTCCAATATAATCACCCTGATATCCTGTAGCAATTCCGGAAACGCCTATTGACTGTGGTTTGAATCTGTGATCACTGACTAAAACATCTGACCAGGTATTTCCGCCGTCAAGTGATCTCGAAATATAAATTTCTGAAGAATCAGAAGCAGTGTTTCTGTCATCATAATAAACTATGTTAACTCCGCCTGCCTCATCTACTCTGATAGCCGGGAAATATTGAAATTTTCCATTATTAAGCGGATCCTGATTAACTCTGATACCTGCTGACCAATTTGCTCCGCCATTAGATGATCTGTGCATGATGATGTCAGGATCTGTACCTGCAGGTGCTAAATTTTTTTCTGAAGTAACTGTATATATCCAGCCGTTCCTTGCTCCGCCGCTTTTGTCAACGTCGATCCTTGGAAATCCGTTAACTCTGATATTTGATTTTGATGGGAATGTACCTCTGATCCCGTTCATATCATAAGCATTTTCTGTTACTGCCCAGTTTACTCCGCCATTAGTTGATTTTGCAAAACCAGCAAAGTCTTCTGTAAAAGGAGATCCCTGAATTGGAGCAGCCCAGACTACATAAACTTCTCCGTTTGGTCCTGTTTTGACATCACATCCCTGTGAATAATGTCCGGCAGGAGGAGTGTTTATCTGCTGAGGAGATGACCATGATACACCTCCGTTTGTTGTATAAGAAATATCTATAGGAGGAGCTGATGCTGTAAATAAAGACCATACACAATATGATCTTCCATAAAATGGACTGGTCGGAGAATCATCTGTACCTGCTAAATTTTTATCCTGTGATCCTGAAGCAATAGTAAAATTAGATGACCATGTTGCTCCGTTATCTGTAGAAAAATTTCCAAACATTCCTGAAGTTGAGAATCCAAGATGTGTTTGAATAAATGTTCCGTTTTTATCAATTGTAATACCCGGGTCACCACCCTGATTTGGTACCGGTGCACCGCCGGCTAATTTCATTGTATCTGATCCACCCCAGGTAATACCACCGTCAGTTGTCACATAAATACCTTCACTGATAAACAGTGTTCCTGAATTGTTAAATGCATTTGAAGAACCAAACATTATCAAAGGATTAGTCGGATGTCTTACAATATCAACTTCACTTTGATAACTGTTAGTCCTTGGCAATACTCTGACGTTTGGTGAGACTGCAAGAACTTCATATGGAGTTCTTACATACGAAATTTGAGTATTAGGATTTGTGAAATCATATACCTGAGGCAATGTTGCAGTAATCCTCACACTTGGATCATAAATACCTGAAGGAAGATAATTGCTCCATCTTTCAGCATCAGGATTTTTTTGTCCTGTCATAATAAAAAATCCAATTACTATGACCGGAATTAACATGAATAACTTTCTCATAAAAAGGAGTCCTTTTCTGTTAAATGATTATAAAATAGTGTTTGTAAAAATCTGAGTAATAATACTGGAAGTATTATAAAAAATGTTTGGAATTCTGAGAATTTACGCATTTGTAAATTTGTACATGTAATTTTAAAATTTGCTGAAACTAATTTTATTAATTTTATTAATTTTATTAATATTTAACTAACTATGATTTCATAAAATTAATAAATCCCTTTTGAATGTAGGTTGTAATTTTTTCATTATTTTTTAGTATTGACAAACATGTCGTCTTTAAAAAAATTTATTGTATTTAAATTCGGCTGTTCAAAAACAAACATAATTCCGGATTGTTGTAATCCATTTTGGAATAAGTTACTGAAGTAAGTGGATCAAAACTCTACATCTGATTATTTTAATTAGAATGTTTAGCAGTCAATAGTATTAATCACATTTATACTGGATGTAAAATGAAGAAAGACTTCTTTATTTATTTCCTTTCAGTTTAAAAATTATATTGTTTGATAATAAAAAAAATTTATTTAAAATAACTTTTATGATTTTAAATAAAATGGTATAAATTATCAGTTAATTTTTTTATAAATAAGTAATCGTTGAATATTAAAACAAATTAAAATTCAGATTGCTTCACCCGAATG
>DAORRV010000165.1:0-2060 GCA_035443185.1 Ignavibacteria bacterium
TTGGGAACGTCTCTCGATATAGAAATTCTCCGAATTCGTATGTCCGGCTCACTATTTGACATTTGACATTTGTAATTTGAAATTGCTTCTCAATTATTTAACCAGCGACAGCTTTTTTGTCTGTACAAAATTCCCCGCGGTCAGCTTATAAAAATATATACCGCTTGCAAGATCACTGCCATTGAACTCAGTTGTAAAATATCCTGCTTCTTTAAATTCATTCAAAAGCGTCTTCACTTCTCTGCCGGAATTGTCAAAAACTTTAATTGTAACAAAGCTATTCTCAGAAAGTCTGTAAGAAATATTAGTAACAGGATTAAATGGATTCGGATAGTTTTGCATCAATTCTGTAGAAGCGGGAATGCCTATCACTACTTCATTCGAGAGATCATAAAATTCAAAATTACCGTTGAAGTCGATCTGCTTCAGGCGGTACTTATATTTTCCGGAGGACAGATTTTTATCTTCGAAACTGTAATCTGCAGATGAACTAGAATTTCCCTGACCTTCTTCAAATCCTATCTTAGACCATGCCTCAGGAGTTTTATTTTTTACTAATGATTTCTGTATCTCAAAACCGGAGTTGTTCTGTTCATTGGATGTGGACCAGTTTAGTTTAACTGAGTTTGAAATTACACTTGATGTGAAAGAAGTAAGTTCGACGGGTAAGGGCGAATCGCCATTGAGTAAAATTGCAACTTCATTTCCATAGTTTTCATATTCAGCTATATCAATATCTCCATCATTATCAAAATCACCTGATGCTGATGATACGAATGAATATGAATTAATAAAAAGAATATTTCGAGTAAAAGAACCATCTCCATTATTTATATATTGAATCAAATATGACGCTGCTCCAAAAATATTTATTAAATCAATATATCCATCTCCATTAAAGTCAGCATCTAAGGAATTATTGTAAATGTTAAAATATCCTCTATCTATATGCAATCCTGTTCCGTCATTTTTTAAATTTAATCCCGGTGAGATCATATCATTAAATCCATCATTGTCATAATCAAAAGTTTTTGAGCCTCCCACAAATAAAACTTCGGGTGAATAATCACTTAATATTTGTGAATAAAATGTTTGAACTGAAAATCTTCCTATACCATTATTTGTAAAACTATGATATGTCTTGCAAAGACTATAAAATCCTATGTTAGGACCTGCAAATCCAAGTCCATTAATTGCAACTAAATCTAACGTACCGTCATTATTTAAATCATCTATCATTACTCTGTCAGAATAAACATATTGCGGATTAAAACAGGAATGATTTATTTGATAAGTTGTATCAATTGAAGATATACCATTAGAATTTTTTACAATATATACATCAGTATTATTTTGATTTGAAAAATAAACCATATCAAAATATCCGTCACCATTCAAATCTCCAATTGACCCATTCAATCCTGGATAAGAAGTAGTCTGAATAAAATCTCCATTCCCATTATTTTGAAAAAAATATGTAATATTATTTGAAGTTTCCTGAATATCCAGGTCTCCGTCATTGTCAAAATCAGCCATAACCGGATATCCAGAAACACTAATTGAAGAGTAAAATGTAAATACAGCGTTTCCGTTGTTTTTATAAATCTTTTCTGATATCAGAAGGTCAAGATCACCATCTTTATCTACATCACCGGATATTATATATGGAACTTGAATAGTTGGTATTCCAGATGATTTTGTAAAAATTCCCGTACCGCCAAGTGCTTTTGTTTTGAATGAATAAACAAATGGAGAAATACTCTCATTAGCAATTGTCTTTATTCCGGAAGTAAGTGTTAGACTGATCTTCTCGCCGTTCTTAAAATTATTAACAGGATTAATTGTCAGAGTTTTTGTTACTGAGTTATAATCAAGCGAAGCAGTCATAAGCCCGGTCTGATATCCGAATAGTTTTATGTTTGCATCTGTCATTGTTGAGCCGTTCATTGTCTGTTCAAATGTGATTACAATGTTTGAAGTTTTGACTACGCTGTTTGCGTTCATCGGTGGAGATACTGAGTTTATGTATGGATTGATAGGTGAAGACAGACCGGAATTAA
>DAORRV010000166.1:0-2053 GCA_035443185.1 Ignavibacteria bacterium
AAAAATTCCTGAAATAAAATTAGCTGCAATATCCTGAAATGCAAAAGCCAGAGCAAGTCCTATTATACCTGCTCCTGCAAGTATAGATGTTACAGCTTTGTCAAGCTGCAATACGGAAAGCGCAGTAAATATCGTCACTCCTATAAGAAAAATATAAATAGAAGATGCAAAAAGATTATTAAGGGTTTTGTTATCTGATACTTTACTTAAATGTCTGTCTGCGAAATTTCTGATAAGCCGGGAGAAAAATATTCCTGCAGTTAGTACAATGGCAGCAAGCAGAATGTTTGGAAGCAGACGGATTAATTCTGTCATCCAGGTATGCAGTTTCTCCATTATTAATTCAAAAGCATTATTAATATTCATCGTATTTTATTTTATAATTTATTTTCAACTTTTTTGATAATATCTGAAATCACCGTTTTTCCTGTTAGGGATTTTAAATTTATAAGCAAATGATGCATTTCCTCCCGGATCATTCTGTCATCTTTTCCATAATCCCATATCGGTAATAACGTATCAGTAAAGATCTTTTTAAATGTTAACTCTTTTAAAATGATACCGGCATTATCAGATTCAGACCTGATGTAAGTTTCCGGATAATTTGAAGCTCTGTATAAATATAACTCAAACAGCGCTCTCATACTGCTGACCGCAGTAGCGGGATCATTAATACCGGGACTCAGTGCTTTTACCGCCACTTCTGTCAGCTGTCTGCATCCGAAATAAAAATTGTTCTTGATGGATTCACTCTCATGAATGTAGAGAGAATTTATTAATTCCGTTTTTAAAGTTTCAGGAAGTTCCTTATTTGATTTGATTACAGGCATCCCTTTCAAAATGAATGTGCCGGGTGTGTGAATTAAATAAAGCATGCATTCATTTTTTTCACAGATTGAGATAAAGGAATTTTTATTAAATCCTTCATATATCCCCGGGCATTGAGAATTTATAATATGATCACTTACTGAGTGAAATATTTCCGCCGGCTCTGTATTTGAAATACAGCTTTGTTCCAATGCTTCGCGGGTTTCCTTATATATCCTGCGAATGATCACTTCGTATTTTACGGATTGTGTGATGTAGTGAAGAAAATATATGAAAAGAAATACATCCAGGACAGTTAGGAGCATTAGTAAATATGTGCTCAGTACAGGGATCTGCAGTCCGGAATCAATATCTCTGATTGAACTTAATAAAAAGAGTGCAAATACAATTGTTCCTACATAGATCCCGAGCACCATTTGCTGGTACCGGCTGCCGATAAGATTATCCAGTATCCTGTTACTCATCTGTGAAGCCGTCTGATTAAGCACTATCATCACCATCGAAAAACTAAATACAGTAAGTGAAATTATTCCTGCTGCTATGGAAGAAATAATGCTTCGGGCTGTAGATGGATCCTGCAGCTTCAGCCATTTCAGATTTGATCTGATATGCTGCCCGCTTTCCGAAAAATCAAATGCAATACTGAAATATGAAAGCAATAAAAATCCAAGAGCAATAAGCGCAGGATAAAATGCTATACTTTTTATTAGTTTATTGAAATTTTCTCTGATCATATTAGACAAATTAACTGATAATTAGATAAACTATATTTTGTGAATCGATTTAAAATTGTATTCATTAAAATATTGATCTCAAAAATTTAAAATGTATCTAAAGATTATATTTCTTAAAACTAATTAACGTAATTCAAATATACAAATAAAATTAAGCGAAAAATATTAATAGAAACTTTTAATCAGTACTGTCCAAAACATTTTAAATTTTAAATAAATAGTTCTAAAATTATTGAAAAATACAATTTATCACCAGCGGCGATTTTTTTGGTTCTTTGAATCTATTCTTACCACCAAGACACCAAGACACCAAGGCACAAAAGAAAAAAATTAAAAAATATTAATCTTTGTGACTTTGTGACTTAGTGTCTTTGTGTCTTTGTGTATTGGTGGCAGTTAAAAAATATTGATCTTTGTGACTTAGTGTCATTGTGTTTTGGTGTCTTGGTGTCTTGGTGGTAGTTAAAAAATATTAATCTTTGTAACTTAGT
>DAORRV010000167.1:0-2046 GCA_035443185.1 Ignavibacteria bacterium
ATAGTTTTCATTTAAATTAATAAATTGTATTTTTCAATAATTTTAGAACTATTTATTTAAAATTTAAAATGTTTTGGACAGTACTGATTTAGGAATATGATTTTAGTATTTTGTGCATATATATTTATAAAAAAAAATCTTTACTGCTATAAATTTAATATTCACTGATAACATCTCTTGATAAAAAACAAAAGATCAATTTATATTTTAACATCAGGTTTATTTATCCTGATAATGTTTGCTGCTGATGTATCTGCATCCGGAGACGGCGCAGGCTCTAACTCTCTGCTTTCAAGCATAGGTATAGCAATACTTGCTGCGACTGTCATGGCTTTTTTAGCTCATGTGTTAAAACAGCCGCTGCTGCTTGCATATCTTAGTGCCGGAATAATTATCGGACCGAAGATCGGATTCGGATTCATCGAAAACGAACATGACATTGAAACTATTTCCCACATCGGACTGGTACTTCTTCTTTTCATGATAGGTCTCGAAATTGACATAAAAAAACTAAAAGAAGTCGGCAGGTCTTTGATCCTTACTGGCTCGTTCCAATTCATAATTTGTGTATTACTGGGACTCGGATTTTTTTTTCTGATCGGATTTACAATGGGAGATGGAAATTACAATCTTATTTATCTTGCAGTCTGCTGCGGATTGAGCAGTACTGCTATAGTAGTAAAGCTTTTGTACAGCAAGTTCGAACTGGACACTTTAGCCGGTCGGCTCACACTGGGTATTCTCGTCTTTCAGGATATCTGGGCAATAATTTGTCTGAGCATTCAGGCAAATCTTGCAAGCCCTGATATTATTTTAATTTTAATGTCTTTTGTAAAAGGAGCGTTAGTAGTATTAATAAGTCTGGCATTGAGCAAATATGTATTGCCGCGGATGTTCAGGGCGGTCGCAAAATCTCCCGAGATCGTACTGATCACTTCTTTAGGCTGGTGCTTCTTTATCTGCGGACTTGCAGGATTCTTCGGATTGTCTCTTGAAATGGGTGCGCTGATAGCAGGCGTAGCGATATCCACATTCCCGTACAATCATGACGTAATTGCAAAGGTTATTTATATCAGGGATTTTTTTGTAACATTATTTTTTGTTGCACTCGGAATGCAGATCACAAACCCGGCTGCAAATCCTGAAGTTTTATTATATTCACTGGCGGCATCAATATTTCTTATTGCTTCAAGATTTCTTTCCATTTTTCCGATACTGTATGCAATGAAAAACGGAATGCGTGTAAGTCTTTTAACAAGTATCAATCTCTCACAGATCAGCGAGTTCTCTCTTGTCATAGTTGCGCTCGGACTTACTGCCGGACATGTAACTGATGAAATCTTAACTGTAATTATTTTTACATTCGTCATTACTTCAGTGGTTTCCACTTACATGGTCAAGTACAGCGATCCGATTCAAAGAACATTAAGCAGGATAGCGGCAAAGATCGGGTTCAGGGATATTGGAAATGAAAAAAGTGAGTCAGGAATTTCTGATAAAAAAGATATTGCAGTACTCGGATTCTTTACCACTGCAAGTTCACTGATAAATGAACTTGAAACTTATGATAACTCAAATGAAGACGGAGTCCGGATTCTTGATAAAGTAATGGTGATCGACTTCAATCCTGAAGTACATAAACAGCTTACCGCTAAAGGTATCAAAGCTTATTATGGAGATATAAGTCATGCAGATACTCTGCTCAATTCCAATATTGAACATGCCAAAATAATTATTTCTACAATACCTGATTCCATTTTAGTAAATACGAGCAACCTCAGACTACTCAGTAATATAAAGAATATTGCCCCAAATGCCAAAATAATAGTTACAGCTGAAAGTCTTAGTCTTGCAGTCGAGCTGTATGAAAACGGTGCACACTATGTACTGATGCCGAGAGTCCTCTCCGGTGAGAATCTCATGGAAGTAATGAAAACATTTCTTAACAGAGATTCAGAAAATTTCCTGCGTGATGAACTGGAAATGCTGAAGAACAGAAATGAAATTATTAAATGAAAATTTTTGAGATCCATTCACCGCAGTATT
>DAORRV010000168.1:0-2027 GCA_035443185.1 Ignavibacteria bacterium
TCGTCTGAAATACCATCCGGTTTTATTTTAAATCAAAATTATCCTAATCCATTTAATCCATCGACAGTTATCAGATATTCCTTAGCCGAAAATGGTTTTACAACTTTGAAGGTATATGATCTGCTTGGAAAAACAATTGCCGTATTGGTAAATGAAAACCAAAGAACCGGAAGTTACAGTGTTGACTTCAACGGTTTAGATCTTCCAAGCGGTATATATTTTTATAAGCTTTCTGTAAATGATTTTATTGAAACAAAGAAAATGGTTCTTCTAAAATAAAATATCAAAATGAAGATAATAAAAAATATTATTGTAATTATTTTTATGTTAAATGTGAATCAGTTTTATCTGCACGCGCAGGTAAATCAGGAGTGGGTTAAATTCTATGATGGTCTTGGAAGTACTGATGAATCAGCCGGTATGGAGGTTGATGCTTCAGGAAACATTTATGTGACAGGAAAAAGTAAAATTAATTCAAATGAAGATTTCCTGACTATTAAATATAACAATTCCGGAGAGACTCAATGGATCCAGAGATACAACGGTCCCGGAAACAATTCTGATTATCCCGGTGCAATTGCTTTGGACGGCGCAGGTAATGTTTATGTAACAGGCGGCAGTATGCAGGCAAATGCTAAGTTAGAATACACAACTATTAAGTACAGCACATCGGGAGTTCAGATGTGGCTTCAGAATTTTAGAGGGGCAGGTGAAATCGGAGATTTTGCAAATTCTATAGCGGTTTACGGTTCGGGTATTGTTTACATTACAGGCACTACTTATAATACAGGCACTTCATATGATCAGACAACGATAAAGTACAATTCATTGGGAACAATGTTATGGGTACAAAAGAAAAACGGCATTGAAGATATCGATGATATGGCAAATGCTCTGACAATAGATAATGCCGGTAATGTTTATGTTGTAGGTTATATTTATAACAGTAGTCAAAACTTATCTGATTATTCAACAATTAAATACAGTTCAGGCGGTAGTGAAATGTGGTCAAGATATTATAACGGAACCGCAGACAGTTTTGATAACGGGATAGCTGTTGCAGTTGATAATATAGGAAATGTATATATGACAGGCACCAGCAGAGAAATTAACAGTGGTAATGATATAGTAACAATCAAATATTCATCTTCGGGTACACTTATTTGGTCAAAGCGTTTTGATGGTTTATTCGATTTAGATGTTGGTTATTCCATTTTGGTAGATGATTCTTCAAACGTTTATGTTTCAGGCTGGAGTAAAGAAGTAACTACCGGAACTGATATGATCCTAATAAAATATAATTCAAACGGAGATCAGCAATGGGTAAGAAAAAATAACGGTACAGCAAACGGAAATGATTATACTTATTCAATGACTAAAGACAGTTTCAATAATATATATGTAACAGGAGTAATTACCGAGACAGGAACCTCACAGGATATAATAACAGTGAAATATTCCGGTTCAGGAGAAGAATTATGGAATGTCAGGTACAATGGCATATCAAACGGAGATGATGTTCCTGTCTCAGTCAGACTGGACGGTAACAACAATGTGTTCGTAACGGGCAAGAGTTATTCAGACAGTACTGATTTTGATTATGTTACTATAAAATATTCCCAGACAGTGGGAATAAACACGATCTCAAATCAGATTCCGGACAAAAATTATCTCGAACAAAATTATCCAAATCCTTTTAATCCTTCTACTGTGATTCGTTATTCATTGAAAGAAAATAGTTTTACAACTTTGAATGTTTATAATTCATTAGGAAAATCAATTGCGACTTTAGTTAATGAGAGTCAAAGTCCCGGAAGTTATCAAGTCGATTTCTCCGCTGCAGATGCCGGGATTAATTTACCAAGCGGAGTTTATTTTTATAAGCTTTCCTCCTCGAGCCAAGCAAGTAACTTTACTGAAGTAAAAAAAATGATATTAATAAGATGAATGATTCATTCAAGAAAAGACTAAATCAAATATTCCAATACTTTCTATCCAAAGATCATTAAGATATAAACATTTAGTTT
>DAORRV010000169.1:0-1985 GCA_035443185.1 Ignavibacteria bacterium
GGGTTGAAGGGATTTGGATAGTTTTGTGAAAGTGAATAATCTTCAGGAATTTCGGAGGAGATATTTGTGAAATTTGTAAGTATGCCGCCGGTGGTGGTTTTTAATATTACACCAGATTCACCAACTGTCCATCCGGTTAGTGAATCGAAAAATACAATTGAAGTATAATGTCTGGAAGGTAATGTATTTGGTCTTACCCAATTTATTCCACCGTCTGTTGTGTATTGAATGCGATTAGATGTACCTGCAGCCCAACCTTTTCTTTCATTAATAAAGTAAATGGACCAGCTACCGGCATTACCAAAAGGATATCTTAACCAGCTTTTACCTCCGTCAGTAGTTTTGAAAATGTCTGACCAATCAATTACTTTTAGGTGTAACAACATCCACCCATTTGAGGAATCTAAAAAAAACACAGAAGTAAGCGGGGAATATTCCGGAAATGTTTTAAATTGTAGTTCCCAGTTTATTCCTCCGTTTGTTGATTTAAAAAGAAACAAAGCAGTATCAGGAAAATTAACATTCGGCTTTTCAGCACTTAACCACCCTGTTGTATTATTAATGAAATATATCGAATGCAAATTTAATGAATCAGGAAAATTCATATTTACCCAATTGTTTCCTCCGTTTGTGGTTTTAAGTAATGTCCTGTTCAAACCACATAAATATCCGACTGAATCATTTACAATTGATGATGAAGTTAGTTTGTTGGAAGTACCGCTAAATTGCTGAAACCAGTTAACTCCGGAGTTCGTCGTCTTTAGGATCATAGAAAGTGAATCAAACGCATAACCGATATCAGAAGAAACGAAACTGCATTCCCTTAAAGACCTTGTAGTACCACTAACTTGTTGAAACCAATTCTCTCCTCCGTTGGTAGTTTTCAGGATTAAGCCATTTACTCCAACTACCCAGCCTGTATAGTTATCGACAAAATCAACCGATAACAACGTAGATGAAACGTTGCTTTGTTGAATATACCAACCAGGCGGAATAAATTGAGAATTTGCCTGATTTAGGATTGAAAGATAAAAAATCATTATAAGAATTAAAGTCTTCATATAGGTTTAGGTTAAATCTTCGCTTTGAATAAATAAAAAATTCGAGTCGGTTCCAATTTTTAATAAAGTCAGTGACGGATTTAAAGGAGCATTTGAAAATAACCCATAATTAAAGACATTCATTTGTGTTGAGTTGCCTACAAAAATTGGTCTTCCTGAAGTAGAGTTCCCTGCAACTATTTTTACATTATTGAGCTCAATTAATGTTTGATTAGTATCTACTCCTATTCCAATTGCGTCAGTAGAAGAACTTGTATTTCTAACTGTTGGATTTTTCAGAACAAAATTACCACCTCCATTTGAATATATTACAACAAAATAACTGGTTTCTATCCTGTTAGCCAATATATAGTTTTGATGAACGCTGTCATTAATAGTCAATGCTACCTCATTAGAGCAAATTATTTCATTGCATCTGATAGATATACTTTGTGGTGGATCTGAATTAGGAGTATCCTTACCTATGATTACAGTAACAGTATCATCTGAATAAAGTCTTCTCCCAATAAATATGCCGGTTCCTTGTTTTAACTCGATAGCGGACAATGAGTTTGAAGAGCCGGTTATACATTGAATTTCATCGAAATATAAAACTAATACTTGATCATTAGTCCCTTGGTTTTGATGTACTGTAGAAATATTTCCGGTACGATTATTTATAGTTGTCATCTTTCTTATATCCGCAATAATTTCTCCGGCTCTATGCGAAAAACAATGTCCAAGATTTCTGCAAAGGATTTCATTTATATGCATGAAGCCATTTCCTCTTGAAATTATTGCTGTAGTGCCGGTGCTTGGTTCACCAATTTGTCCTGTTAATATTTTTTCAGCATTTATATTTAAATCATTTGAATTATTATTATTTAAAAATACTGCTCCATGAGATTTTCCATAAACTAAATTGCATTCAAGATGAAATTTTTT
>DAORRV010000170.1:0-1963 GCA_035443185.1 Ignavibacteria bacterium
TTTGATAAATAATGATCATGGTTCAGTAATATAATTTATTTGATCAAAATTCTTTTTTCGTAAATTCTCCTTCATAAAGACTTAAATTTAAAAATTTCAATTCCTATATTGCATGTGATTCTTAAATTTCGACAGCATATCTCTAAAGTATTATGATAATTTTAAGATCACAATTAATAAACAATGAAAACAATTTATTTTAAATTTGAATAATATTCTATCACTTCTGATCTTTATACCGGTAATTTTATCCATACCGCTTTTATTTTTCAAAAAAGAAAAAGAAACACTGATTAAAAGTTATGCATTTGCAGTTTCACTTATACCGCTGGCAATAGCTTCATATCTTTTCTTTGCATTTAATCCGGCAAATCCCGATTACCAGTTTGTTGAGAAGTTTCAGTGGATAAGTATTTCAAATACTTTTTATTTCCTTGGAATAGACGGGATCTCAATGCTGCTGATTCTGATGTCAACATTCATTTTTCCGTTGAGCATACTGGCATCATGGACTTCTATCAAGAATAATATCAAACAGTTTTATTTTTTAATACTTCTTCTCGATGCAGGACTGATCGGAGTTTTCTCATCGCTGGATCTGATCTTATTTTATGTCTTCTGGGAATTCATTCTCATCCCGATGTATTTCATGATCGGTTTCTGGGGAGCTGAGGACAGGATATATGCGACAGTAAAGTTTTTTATGTACACAATGTTCGGCAGTTTGCTCATGCTGGTAGGAATTATCTGGCTCGCATTTCTATGCTCCCCTACTCTCGGTAATTTTACAACTGACCTTACATTGCTGACTACAGCTTCGGCTGGTCTGCCACTGAATATTCAGATATATTTATTTATTTTGTTTACGCTCAGTTTCCTTATAAAAGTACCGCTTTTTCCATTTCACACGTGGCTGCCGGATGCTCACGTACAGGCGCCGACTGCAGGCAGCGTAATTCTTGCCGCTGTACTTTTGAAAATGGGAACATACGGGCTGCTTAGATTTTCACTTCCTCTTTTCCCAAATGCTTTCGTAGCGCTTACTCCATATATCGCAACGCTGGCAGTTATTGGAATTGTCTATGGAGCTTTGCTATCGATTGTACAGAAGGATATTAAAAAGCTTGTTGCATATTCTTCAGTATCACATTTAGGATTTATTGTACTCGGAACATTTGCTCTGACAGATGTTGCTTTACAGGGAAGTATTATTCAGATGATCAATCACGGACTTTCCACAGGTGCACTCTTTATGATAGTCGGTGTGCTTTATGAAAGAAGACACACAAAGAAGATTGCAGACTTTGGCGGCTTAATGAAGGTAATGCCTGTGTTCTCTGTTGTATTTATGATCGTACTTTTTTCATCTGTCGGACTGCCCGGATTAAATGGATTCGTTGGTGAATTTCTTATATTGCTCGGTTCATTTTATTCATCCAATCTCGGCACTAATGCTTATGCGATAGTTTCCACTACAGCTGTAATACTTGCAGCAGTATATCTTCTCTGGATGTTTCAGAGAGTTATGCTCGGACCTATTGAGAATGACAAGAATAAAGATCTTCCAGATCTTTCAAAAAGAGAGCTCATTTCGTTCTTACCTATTATTGTATTTATAGTCTGGATCGGAGTTCATCCTAATACGTTCCTTTCAAAGACAGAAACCAGCGTGAAAAAAATTATCGACAATTTCCACAATTCGCAGAGCAGTTATGGTCAGATCAAACAAAATGAATTAAACAAATTAGAGCTGACGAAAAATAGCAAATAATAAAAAATTAATTTTTATAAAACCCCGGCCGGTACATTCAGCCGGGGTTTTTTGTTTATATACTCAGCCCATGCCGGTCTTTGTGAGCAGAGCGAGTGTGGCCAGCAACAAATGAAGATTTAACTCCTGCATCTTCTGACTTCGCCGGCACTCTTATTAGCGGCATAAAAGTTTGCCTGAGCCGGGCTGATA
>DAORRV010000171.1:0-1804 GCA_035443185.1 Ignavibacteria bacterium
TTTATGATGTGACAGGTAAAGAAATTCAGAAACTTGTTAGTGAGGAGCAGAGTGAAGGTAGTTATAGTATCCTTTTTTCTAACTCTGAAATTAAAGTAAATCTGCAGTCTGGCGTTTATTTATATTCACTTTTTATGAATAAAAAACTATTAAATACAAAAAAATTAATTTTAATAAAATAAATAAATAAAAATGAAAAATTTATTATTAGTATTCTTTACATTCTTTGTTTGTTCTATTAGTAATTCTCAATTGACAATTGATTTTCCCTTTAAAACTTATTTAGATTCTTTAAATAATTTAAATGTAACTGGAAACGACTTTAATGAACTAAGTAATTCTATGGATATTACATTGGAAAAATATAATTCTTCCGGTATAAATTTTGAATTTAGATTTTATGAAAATTTCAATGGCAATGATAGAGGAATGGATATAGCTGTTGATGTAAATGGTAATTCATACATCACAGGGTTTATATTCAATACTAAAACTCAAAGCAATGATATTATAATTTTAAAATATAATTCGTTGGGAAACCTGGTATGGGATCAGATAATTGAATCTCCCGGTGATGATAAAAGTTATACAATAGAAATTATTGAAGATCAGGCAAATAATGTAAATAAAATTTTTATTGCAGGTTATAAATTTGTTGAGGGTTCACAAAGAAATATATTTGTTTGCCAATTAGACGAATCAGGGATTCCTGTCTGGCAAAATGAAATTAAAGCCTCCGAAAAATACAGCATAGCTACCGATCTAAAAGTCGATGCAGGATTTGTATATGTTTGCGGATACGGATATATGGAACCGGAAAATGGAGAAGATATAATAATGTTGACTCTTGACAAAACTTCAGGTGAAGTCGTCGAGAACGGAATGCTTGTTCATAACATTGCCGGCAGCCACGAAAGACCTACAGCTTTTACTTTAGTAAATAGATCCGACAATGTTCTTTCAAAATCAAGAAGTACTGTCACTTCAATTTCGGATAACTTCAATCAAAACAATTTTCCGCCTACAAGATTTCGAACTGTATTTTATAATGAAGATGTGAATCATAATCTAAGCATCAGATGGGAGAAAGAATTTTACAACAGAGGATTGAATGATAAGAATGTGCCGACTGCACTGACTGTAGATAAATATGAAAACGTATATGTAACAGGATATACAAGAAGTAATATTCCTGCCAATGGTCTGGACTTTGTGACAATGGTTTATAAACCTGATCTTGGAGAATTGGGCTGGAATGGAAAGCCGATTTATTATAATAATGATTCTATTATATCTCCAACTTATAATGACAAAGCATCATCAATAAAAATATGGAGAGACGGTTCAATTTATGTTGCAGGTATGAGTGATGCATCTCCTTACGGTTATACTGTTAGAAATTACAAGCAGGAAACTGTAAACGATCCACCGATAATAAAGTGGACTAAAACTTTTAAACCAAATTTCGATGACGGAGAAAACACACCAGATACAGAAACTCAGCGCTGGGCTTCTATTGAAGTTGACTCCGAAGGACAGCCGATCCTGATCGCAATGGAATGGAACGGAAATAATGCTCAGTGGAAAGCAAGAAAATATGATACCGATGGGAATGTGATATTTACAATTGGTGAAGAAGATAATTCGGATCTGAATTCAAATTCAAAAACAAATGCAACTTCAGATCTAAATAGATCCGATTCTGATAATGATATTTCCAAAACCCAATTACTCCAAAACAAACCAAATCCATTCAATCCATCCACAGAAATATTTTATAACGTCTCACAAAATAGTTTTATAA
>DAORRV010000172.1:0-1669 GCA_035443185.1 Ignavibacteria bacterium
AGTCTGTAAGAAATATTTGTAACAGGATTAAATGGATTCGGATAGTTCTGCATCAGTTCGGTGGAAGAAGGAATACCGATCACGACTTCAGTCGAAAGTTCATGATATTCAAAGCTGCCGTTGAAGTCGATCTGTTTCAGCCGGTACTTATATTTTCCCGAAGTCAGGTTTTTATCTTCGAATGAATAATTGTTTTGAGTATTGGAATTTCCAACGCCGTTTATGAAATCAATTTTTTTCCATACACCCTGAACGTTAGATGAATTATCAGACCTTTCGATTTCAAAGCCTGAATTATTCTGCTCCTGAGAAGTAGTCCAGTTGAATTTTACTGAATTTTGATTTATTGATGAAGTGAATGATGAAAGTTCGACAGGCAATGGTGAATCACCGTTGAGGAGGATGGCGACTTTGTCGTTGTTATACTCTTTGAAAGCAATGTCAATATCTCCGTCATTATCAAAGTCACCTGAAGCAGAACCGGATGAAAAGTTTAAATTATTTATTGCTACAGTTAAAGTAAATACACCAGTTCCATTGTTATTGAAACACATTAATGCTCCGTTAAAATTTACACAAAGATCTATAAAACCATTCCCATTTGCATCAAAATCCAATGAATTGCTGAAAGGAAAACCGAAATCTCCAATTTGAGTATAAGATCCATTTCCATTGTTCCTAATTTCAATATATGGGGATGCTATATCTACAAGTCCATCTTCGTTTACGTCAAATGACTTAGAATCAAATGAGTCAAAAATAAATGGTGCTGCTCCTTCTATATAATTATTAAATACTGTCTGCACTGAGAAATCACCTATTCCGTCATTTGTTAATTGATTATATTTTCTGCATAAATCATATCCAGTAATACTTACACCACCAACCCATCCGCTGATTGAAATAATGTCAACTCCACCGTCATTGTTGAAATCATCAAACAAAAGATTATCATAGTAATTTTCATTGATATTACATTGACCGGGTAAATTGTACGACATACCGGGATTGAAAATTCCGTTTGTATTCATTTTAGTCATTAATTCCCGAGTATTTATATAATATGCTATATCTATATATCCATTTCCTGATAAATCACCAAAACCCCAAATACTGCCACTGTTTACAGAGAATAAAAGAAAATTTCCAACACCGTCATTTTTGTAATAATAAAAAGTACCATTATTACTTATTAATATATCAAGATCACCATCATTATCCGCATCAAACATATCCGGTCTTCCCTGATGGTTTAGGGATTCAGAGATATTAAAAAATGCATTTCCGTTATTCATATAAACAGCATTATTTATAACCAGATCAATATCTCCATCCCTGTCTATGTCTCCTGATCTGATGTATCCATCAACAGTATTGCTTATTTCCGATGATAAGTTAAAACTGCCTGTACCTCCAAGCGCTTTTGCTCGAAATTTAAATACATGCGGAGAAATATTTTGATTGGAAATGGTTTTAATACCTGCAGTAAGTGTCACACTTATTATCTCGCCATTTTTAAACTGATTTAAAGGATTGATAGTCAAAGTATTTTCAACTGAATTAAAATCCAAAGACACATTCATCAGCCCAGTCTGATATCCAAAGACTTTAACATTATCATTTATCATAGTCGAACCGTTCATGACTTGTTCAAATGTGATAACAATGT
>DAORRV010000173.1:0-1668 GCA_035443185.1 Ignavibacteria bacterium
CTCAAAAAATTAAAGGCATCATTGTCGATAAGACTTGCGTCGCTTAGATCTATTGCACCATCTTGATTCACATCACCGCTGTAAACTGCAAAGCTTACAGGTGAGCTGTCAATGAGTATTTGATTACTGCCAAATGCCTGTGTGGAAGAAACTGTGAAATCATAGTTTAAATTATTTGCGATAAATATTTGAGTAGAAGAGCTCCAGGTCTCTAAAGAGTTGCGGTGTTTTATGACCAGGTAATAATTTTCTCCGTTAGCTGCATTAAGAAAATTGTATGTTCCTGAACCGTCGGAATTCATTAAAGATATTGCAGAATCTTTCATGGAATAAGGTGCATTCCCATTTCTTAGATAAATTCTTACACTATCAGAATTAATTGTATTAGATTTATCATTATAAAATCCTTCTATCAAAGTATTGCAAGATAGATTTTTATATATAAGCCCGGTTGTATTAGTTTTATAAATTTTGCTTCCTACTATCCAGCCTGTATTTGAATTTATAAATTTAATCTGAGCTCTTCCCGGATTCAGTGGTACCTGATTCCATACTGAGCCGCCATTTATTGTATAAACTGACAGACCCGCATCACCGATTGCCCATCCCGTGTTTTCATTTATAAAATCCATTGAATAGAATCCGGCAGAATTATCCATATCTCTTTGCTGAATCCAGCTGTCTCCGGCGTCGGTCGTTTTTAAAATATGTTCTCTGTACCCCCCTGCCCATCCCGTATTTTCATTTACAAAATCTATAGAATAGATAACACGAAAGTTTGAAGTTGTGTGTTTAGTCATCCAGTTTACACCACCGTTAGTTGTTTTTTGAATAGAAGAACTGCCACCGGAGTATAATGTCCTCCAGCCTGTATTTTCACCAAAAAAATAAAAATCATATCCCATCTGTGTGTTTATTTTTGTCCAGTTAACTCCTGCATTTGTAGTTCTGAAAAGATTTGGAGTGGACAATATCCAGCCGGTCGATGAGTTAGTAAAATAAACCTGATTGGCATCAGAAACAAAAGAGATCTGTGGAGCCCAGCTTGAACCGGAATTTGTTGTATAGAAAACTGTATCACTGGTAGAGCACATCCATCCGGTATTCTCATTAATAAAAAAAACAGATCTTAGATCATTTGCAGTAGTATTAAAAAATGAAATGTTAAACCAGTTAACACCTCCATTGGTGGACTTTATCATAGTATTACCATAGCCGACAGCAAATCCTGTATTAGCTGACGGAAATGAAAACGAAAAAAGTGGAAAAGCAGGTGAAGGTCTTGAAGATTCGATCCACTGACTATATGAATTTATATTCAAAGCAAGCAGAATAAAAAGGAATAAAATTTTTTTCATATTATTAAATTTAGTTGATCTAAAATATAATTATTGAATGTAAAAAACAAACAATACTTAGTATAAGTGTAGGAATCAAATAATTCATTATTCCGCAGGTGGAGGAGTTCAAAAAAAATTTGATAACTTTATTATGCAGTATAAATCTTTACCGTCAGATTTACCCATGTTTTTCGGAGTCTATGACTGAAGAAACCGCTGGTGTCACGTCCTGAAAAAAGTTTACAATCGAAAATTCAGCTTTGAACATTGTATATTGTGTTTATTTAATGACATTAAAATTATATTTTTGCCAATGCTTATCCAAAAA
>DAORRV010000174.1:0-1573 GCA_035443185.1 Ignavibacteria bacterium
ACTTAATGATATGTTTTGTGAGAGAGTAGGATACGGATTTATTCTAAAGCCGTCACGATTTATTTCGTGCCGGTTTTTTTTTATTTTAAATAATACAGATTTTTAATACCTGAATGAACTCAAACTAAAATCAAATTGATTCATTCTTTTAATTTTTTTAATTTTGTTAAAACCAAATTCGAATCCATTCATCCAAAAAATTGTGTTAGATGAAATTCAGAATTTATAAAAATTCAAATAAGTAAAAATGAAATTCAAAACAAAGATCCTCCAGTTCGGGAACAACACTGGCATTGAGATCAGTGAAGATCTGCTTGAAAAATTAAACGGCGGTAAGAAACCGCTGGTAGTGGTGACATTGAATAAATATTCTTACAGAAGCGCTGTCGGAAAAATGGGAGACAGGTTCATGATAAGTCTCAGTTCGGAAAACAGAAAGAATGCCGGAGTAAAAGGCGGTGATAGCCTTGAAGTACAGATAGAACTTGATACTGCGCCGAGGACAGTTGATGTTCCGGATGAACTTCAGACTGCCCTGAATAAAAATAAAACTATAAAAGATGCATTTGAAAAACTTGCTCCAAGCAAAAAAAAGGCAATGGTAATGTCAGTCATTGATGCTAAAGCAGAGGAGACTAGAAAAAAAAGGATAGAAAAAATAATTTCAACATTAAGTCAATAGAAGAGTTTTATCTCAATACACTTTCGATATATTCATTTATATCCCTCAGCCGCTCAGACATTGGATACACAAATACAGACGGTACAAAAGGAATCATCGGGATCGAAGTAAAATACACCGAACGGGAATATAATATTAAAAAAAATTCCAAACAGGAAAAAGACGTTAACGATAAAAGTTCATTATATTTTTCTGTAACCGGTAAGTATGGACTTTACAGGCAGAATGCAGTTGATGTTCTGCCGTCAGACAATTTTCGACAGGTGTGGCGGAACCATATTCTCGGAGAGAGCATACTTCTTGCCGACGGGACACGATAATGAACAGACATTGAAATATTTTTTAAGGACACAGATCAGGGGATTTCACATTACTTTCTTCGACTGTTTTAAAATATTTTTTCTGTAACCTCAGCGATATATTAACCAAACTGATCAGCACAGGTACTTCTACCAAAGGACCTATCACAGCTGCGAATGCTTCACCGGAATTAATTCCGAAAACAGCAACCGCTACTGCAATTGCAAGTTCAAAATTATTACTTGCAGCAGTAAATGATAATGTAGCAGTTTTTGAATAATCCGCCCCGATCTTCTTTCCCATAAAAAATGAAACAAAAAACATAATCACAAAATATAAAACCAGCGGAATTGCTATCCTTACTACATCAAAGGGGATTTTTATTATCATTTCACCTTTTAATGAAAACATGACAAAGATCGTGAAAAGGAGTGCAATTAAAGTAACCGGACTAATCCTGGGAATAAACTTAGTTTGATACCATTCTTTCCCTTTTATTTTTAATAGTAAAAATCTGGTAATAATCCCGGCAAGGAAAGGAATGCCGAGGTATATGAAAACACTTTCAGCTATCTGTCCTATTGTTATGTT